>JAGHVI010000128.1 GCA_018064385.1 Candidatus Minthenecus merdequi | reverse complement strand
GCATTTACCTCCGTCGCAATCAGAGATTGCTCCCCTCGCTGCGGCCGTTTTGCTAAAAAGCAAAACTATAAATGCCTTGCTACGCCCTTCTTCCGCACAGCAATATGCTAAAAATAAACTTCAAAATCGTCTCAACCTAATTAATAAATCCACCCTATAATCTATAATCTCGTCCGCCAAATGTGGCGATGATTTTTTCGGTTGTGCGTATGTCGCCTTCGACGACGGGCAGGCGACCATCTTTGATTATGCGGCAGTGGCAAACAAGGTGGTCACCTTCATTTGCAGGGGCGAGAAAGCGGATGTTGGCATCAGTGGATACGCTTTTGCTGTTTTGGTTTGTGACAGCAGCCATGGCAAGGTCGGCAAGTGTGAAGAGGACTCCTCCCTGACATACACCAACGCCATTGAGATGTCGTTGGTCAACGGTCATTTCGGTTGTTGCTGATGTGTCAGTTGTTTCGGTGACGGTCATACCGTTATTTTCAGCCCAAATATCTTTCAGTTTCCAGTTTATCATTGTTTTGAATGTGTGATTTATCTGATTAACAACGAAGAATCCCCATAACTGAGGAAACGGAAGTCGTTCTGTAGTGCGAAGTTATATATGTTTTTCCATTCATCACCGCCTACAAAGGCTGATATGAGAAGCAGGAGGGTGCTTTTGGGTTGATGGAAGTTTGTGATGAGTTTGTTGACAATGCGGAACTGATAACCTGGCACTATTATAATACGTGTTTCGGCTTCGAAATCGGGTAGATGGTGTTTATTCAGATAGTCAACGATGGTCTGTAGAGCAACGCTTGGTTCGGTGGTATATTCTGTTTCGTAAGGTTCCCATTGTCCGACTGTCATCTCTCGTTCGCTGTCGTCTTTCATCAACTGACAACCGAAGAAATACAGACTTTCGAGGGTGCGTACTGACGTAGTTCCGACAGCTATAATGTGGTCAAGGTGCTTAATGATATTTTCAATTGTGGTTTTGCGTACCGAGATTGTCTCCTTGTGCATAGGGTGTCCACCGATGGTTTCGCTTTTGACAGGTTGAAAAGTTCCTGCGCCTACATGCAGCGTGACTTCGTCTTCGTAAATCCCACGCAAGACGAGTTCTCGAAGTACATTTTCAGTGAAATGAAGGCCTGCGGTAGGTGCAGCCACCGAACCTTCGATGCGTGAATAGACTGTCTGGTATGTACGTTTGTCGCTCTCTTCGGTTTTGCGGTTGAGGTATGGCGGTATAGGCAGTTGACCGAATTGCTCAAGCAACTCTCCGAAGGTGACCTCCCCGTTGTCCCACTCAAACCGGATAACGTTTGACATACCTTCGAGTTGCTCAACACGTTCGGCAGTAAATTCTATAATCCGATGGTCAACCATAACCGTTTCGGAAAGTTTGCCTTCCTTCCATTTCTTTGAATTTCCGACAAGGCATTGCCATTCGCAACTCTTGGTTGTTTGAAACACCTGCCCGTAATCCTTGGGGTTTTCGGGTTCAAGACAAAAAATTTCGATTTCTGCTCCGCTTGTTTTATGGAAACGCAGCCGAGCTTGGATAACCTTCGTATTATTATAGATTAAAAGGTCACCTTTAGGAAGGATTTCGGGCAGTTCATAAAAAACTTTTTCCTGACATACACCTTTGTTCCATAGTAGAAGTTTAGAGTGATCACGCTCATTTACAGGATATTTGGCTATTTTTCCGTCTGACAGAAGGTAATCAAAATCCTCCATTCGGATATCTTTTATTGTTTCGTGCATAAAAAGTTTCAAATTTGTTGCAAAGGTAGAACTTTTTTTTGTAACTTTGCCGCATAAATAAGATAAACTTTTTAACGTTATGGAAGAAATTATTTCAGCTGCTGTAATTTCCGCTGTAAGAGAACTTTACGGGCTTGAGGTAAAAGAGGTGCAGTTGCAGAAAACCCGTGCAGAATTCTCAGGAGATGTGACAGTTGTTGTCTTTCCGTTCGTAAAAGCGGCACGCAAGTCACCAGAGATGGTAGGTCAAGAACTTGGCGAAAGGTTGAAAAGTGTTTCTGAGATGATATCGGATTTTAATGTGGTGAAGGGTTTCCTAAATATATCAATTAATCGTTCGTATTGGCTTGATGTGCTTGCAAATATAGATGCTAACGATGATTTTGGTCATATTCGTGCTACGGAGGATTCACCATTGATGATGGTGGAGTATTCATCGCCGAATACGAACAAACCGTTGCACCTTGGTCACATACGCAATAATCTGCTTGGTTATTCAATATCACAAATCCAAAAAGCAAATGGTTGGCATGTCGTTAAAACCAACATAGTCAATGACCGAGGCATTCACATTTGCAAGTCAATGCTAGCATGGCTGCGTTATGGTAATGGTGAGACACCCGTTTCGTCTGGAATGAAAGGTGACCACCTTGTTGGCAAATACTACGTTGAATTTGACAAACATTATAGAGCAGAGGTTAAGGAGTTGATGGAAAAAGGTATGTCGGAGGAAGAAGCCAAGCGTCAGGCTCCGCTGATGGTTGAGGCTCAGTTGATGTTGTTGAAATGGGAGCAGAACGACCCAGAGGTGCGCAGGTTGTGGGCAGAGATGAACGGATGGGTTTATGCAGGTTTTGACGAGACTTACAAGCGTTTGGGCGTTGATTTCGACAGAATTTATTATGAGTCGCAAACATATCTTGAGGGAAAGGCAAAAGTTGAAGAGGGGCTTGCAAAGGGTGTGTTCTATCGTCGTCCAGATGGTTCGGTTTGGGCAGATTTAACCAAAGATGGATTGGACGAGAAATTGCTTCTTCGTCAGGACGGCACTTCTGTGTATATGACTCAAGATATAGGTACTGCCAAGCTTCGTTATCAGGATTATCCAATTTCGAAGATGGTTTATGTGGTTGGAAACGAGCAGAACTACCATTTTCAGGTACTTTCGATATTGTTAGACCGTCTTGGATTTGAGTGGGGCAAAGAACTTGTACACTTCTCTTATGGAATGGTTGAGTTGCCAGAGGGAAAAATGAAGAGCCGTGAAGGAACTGTGGTTGATGCTGACGACCTGATGGACGAGATGATAGAGCAGGCGAGGGAGACTTCGGAGGAACTTGGCAAACTGGATGGACTGACAGAAGAGGAATCTGCCGACATCAACAGAATGGTGGGTCTTGGCGCATTGAAATACTTCATACTGAAGGTTGACCCACGCAAAAATATGATGTTTAATCCTAAAGAGTCAATTGATTTCAACGGCAACACAGGACCGTTCATACAATACACCAACGCACGTATCAACTCGCTGTTGAGAAAAGCGAAAGAGCAGGGTATTGAACTGAAAGAAGTTGACCATACGATTGAATTGACAGACCGTGAGACATCACTCATTCAGAACCTGAACAACTATCCAAACGTAGTTCGCCAGGCGGGTCAGGAATTTTCGCCTGCGCTTCTTGCGAATTATGCGTATGACCTTGTGAAGGAGTACAACCAGTTCTATCAGGCTTCGTCAGTGCTCAAAGAGGAGAATGCCGCCGTACGTAATGTACGCCTTGTGCTTTCGCGTAATGTGTCGAAAATAGTGACATCTGCTATGGCATTATTAGGTATAGAAATGCCATCAAAAATGTGATTCTATTGTTTAACATTTTAATATCAAAATCATTATGAAGAAAATTTTCTTTTTTGCAGTTCTCGCTGCTGCTTTCACTTTTGCAGCATGCGGTAGCGAGGAGACTACTGAGGAACAGCCTCAGGAGGATACTGTAGCTGTTGAACCAGCTCCAGTTGTTGACACCATGGCAGTTGATACTCCTGTTGTCGAAGAACCTGTTGAGCAAGTAGCAAAACCACAACAGAAAAAAGCAGAGGCTACACCAAAAGAGGAACCTAAAAAGATTGATCCATCACAGTTGAAAACAAACGAAAATACAGCTGCAAAGAAACTTAATCCTGCTGACAATCAAAAAGGTCTCAAACTTAGTCCAAATAAACCAGTTAGAGATAATGGTAATACAGTAAGCAGCGAAGGTGCAGCAAAGGCTGAGTCTGCTGCTGGTCAAGACGGAATTGGCACAAAGAAAAAAGGTCTTACCGCAAAGTAAATAGGTGAGGACAAGCTTAACGGAGGCACTTCATATTGTAATGGAGTGCCTTTTTTGTGCGATTCAGTGTTAAAATTCAAAGTTGTGGAAAGATTTATTTGATATTATAGTGTGTAATCCATTTTTATTTTGTATCTTTGCAGCCTAATTGAGATGAGTCTCAACAAGGGAGGAATATAACTTATGGGACATATATTCCTTGGAGATGGGGTAGGCTTCGTCCTTACAGGTTTTGGCGTGCAGTTATACGAAAGCTTATAGGTCTATATAACGTTAATCTAATGTTAATGTATCGTTAATCTAATGTTAATGTATCGTTAATGTATCGTTAATCTATCGTTGATACTACGTATAACAAGACTCAAGGGATGTCCTATAAAATATGTTAATAGGTAGTTTTATAGAAATCTAAAATGAGTACCTATGAAGTTTTCACTGCTTAATAGAGTTTTCCGTGCCTATATGCGCAGCATACACAATGGTTTATTCTATCGCAGTGTTGAGATAGTTGGGCGAGAGAATTTACCGTTAGACTCTGAAGGATTGATAGTTGTGGCTAACCATCAAAATGCCTTGGGTGATCCGTTGCTGTTGGAAAACTGTTTTGAAAATCATCCCGTAACTATTTTTGCAATGGGTGCTGCGCTCAATGCGCCTGTGTTTGGTTCGTTTCTTAGATGGCTTGGTTTGCTACCTGCATATCGTATGCGTACTGACGGCGAAGAATCGTTGTCGAAAAATGCAGCAGTTTTTGACGAGGCGGGGGAAAGGTTGCTTGGTGGACATTATGTGGCGATATTTCCTGAAGCGACAAACCAAACAAAACGATGGCTTGGCGAATTTTCGGAGGGGTATCTCAGAATGGCTTTTGAAACAGCAGAAGCTACTGGTTTTTCGAAAGATATCCGTATTTTGCCTGCAGCCATACATTACAGCAATTGGTTTGCGATGCAGAGTGATGTAATGATACGTTTTGGCGAGCCGATTTCGTTGCAGCCTTATTATGAAAAGTATATGACGAAGCCGCGCACGGTGCGAAGAAATGTTAACTCAAAAGTGCGTGAGGCAGTGCAGGAGATGATGTTGGACGTGCGTGACGAAGAGAATTATAAAGCCATTGATTATATACTGTGCCGCGAGAGACGCAACAAGTCAATACCATTGTCGGAGAGATTGCAGAGAGAGAAACGCATAGTTGCTAAATGTGAGACACTTGCGTCTGAGAATCCTGTGCTGTTTGCTGAGAAATGCCGTGACATATTGGAAATAAAGCAATTTACAAAAGGTAATGGCTTTCGTGATTGGTTATTTGACGTGAAGGTGCAACGCAGCAAGATATTGTACCTTTGGATATTGGCATTGTTGACATTGCCGATATTCTTGTTCTCAATGGTGCCAAATTGGCTAGTCTATCTTGCACCTATTCCTTTGGTAAAAAAGGTGGGGAAAATTGGAGAGAAATTCGAGTTGTTTGCTTCTGGCATAAGGTATTTGGTCTCGGCTATGGTGACGATGCCAGTTCTGTGGATAGGAACTATGTTGTTGGAAGGATTTTTATTGTCGTGGTGGTTGGCAGTGTCGCACCTGCTGCTACAGCCTTTCTTGTTGCTTTATGCGTGGAGATATATGCAGAATTTTCGCAGGTTGGTAGGTGCTACGCATTATTTGCACTTGCAGAGGAGTGCTGAGATGTGCGAAATGCAAAGAAAAAGAAAAACAATAATTGAATATATTTATGGATAGACGTGTAGTAATTACAGGTATGGGTATTTGGTCTTGTCTTGGAAAAAACCTGGACGAAGTGCGAGATTCTCTATACAATGCGAAATCAGGTATCATTTTTGACCCTGCTCGCAAAGAGATTGGCTTTCGCTCTGCTTTATGTGCCAATGTTCCTCAACCTGACTTGAAAAAACAGTTATCGCGCAATCAGCGTGCGTTTATGCCAGAGGAAGCAAAATATGCGTATGCTGCAACAGTTGAGGCATTTAACAATGCAAAGATAGATCAAGATTACCTTGACTCGCACGAGGTCGGATTGCTATATGGTAATGATAGTACAGGCGAAGCAACGATGAATGCCACAGCGACCATACGAGAAAAGAAAGATACATCGCTCTGTGGGTCTGGTGCCATTTTTCAGTCTATGAACTCGACTGTAACTATGAACCTTGGTTGTATTTTTCGGCTAAAAGGCATAAATCTTACAATATCAGGTGCCTGTGCTTCGAGTTCGCATGCGATAGGTCTTGGCGCATTACTTATACGCAATGGTCTTCAAGATATGATAGTTTGTGGAGGTGCGCAAGAGGCAAATCCTTGGGCAATAGGAGCATTTGATGGAATATCTGCTTTTTCGACGCGTGAGGATGCTCCTACATGTGCATCACGTCCATTTGACCGTGATCGTGATGGACTTGTTCCTGGCGGAGGTGCGGCAACGGTGATTATTGAGAGTTATGAGTCGGCAGTACGTCGTGGAGCGCCAATATTAGCTGAGGTTGTCAGTTGGGGATTCTCGTCAAATGGAGACCACATTTCGTCCCCAAATGTAGAGGGACCAACACGTTCGTTGGAGATGGCATTGCGACTTTCAGGTCTTGACAAAAAGGCTATTCAGTATGTTAATGCTCATGCCACATCAACACATATAGGTGATGCACAAGAGGCAAAGGCAATAGCCAATGTTTTTGAGGACTGTAAGCCATTTGTTACTTCGACCAAAGGACAAACGGGGCACGAGATGTGGATGGCTGGTGCTTCGGAGGTTATATACTCGATGTTGATGATGAAGAATGGCTTTATTGCGCAAAATCTAAATTTTGAGAATCCAGATGAAGATTCGGCTCGCCTGAACATAGTGTCAAGTCGCCTTGAGACCGGCTTTGACACATTTTTGAGTAACTCATTCGGCTTTGGCGGAACAAACTCAACACTTATTATTCGTAACATCAAATAAATTAAATTATTACTATTATGGCAAACAACGAACTTATTGAACGTGTTAACACTCTGCTTGCAGAGGAATTTGAGAAAGAGGTAACAGATATAACTCCAGAAGCAGATATCAAGGCAACACTTGAACTTGACAGTCTGAGCCTCGTTGACATGGTTGCTCTTATAGAGCAAGAATTTGGCGTAAAAATCAAAGGCGCTGATGTAACAAAAATCAAGACTTTCGGTGCTCTTTACGAGTATATAGAACAAAATGTCAATGCCTGATATTAAGCAGCTTATTCCACAAAGAGACCCTATTGTCGAGGTCGATGAATTGTTAGAGGCTAGCGAGACAGAGGCTGTTACACGACTTACGGTGCGTGAGGATAATTATTTTGTACATTCAGGTGTACTGCAAGAACCGGGGTTGATTGAGCACATGGCTCAGTCAGCTGCCGCTTTTGCTGGCAATGCGACTTTTTTGCGTAACGAGCCTCCACACCTTGGTTTTATAGGTGAAATCAAGAGGTGTTGTATTATGCAGTTGCCTATTGTTGGCTCTGTGATGACAACCACTGTATCTCTTGTTTCGGAAATAGCCGGTGTTTCGTTGGTCAAGATTGCGATTGCTTGTGACAGTAATCCTGTTGCAGAATGTCAAATGAAGATATTTCTCAAAGAATGAGTACTCTGACACACGAATTTAAGGTGCGAGTCCGTTTTTCGGAGATTGATGCCTTGAAGATGGTGTGGCATGGGTCGTATGTCACATATTTGGAAGATGCGCGTGAAGCCTTTGGTATAAAATATGGCATAGGCTATATGACCATCTTCAACAATGGGTATTTTGCTCCTGTATATGACCTGCATATACATTATCGTCATACAGCAGGATTGAACGATGAACTGCTGGTTAAGATAACGTATATACCCAAGCCAGGAGGTAAATTGTGTTTTGAATACGAGATAAGGAATGCAGAGACAGGCGATTTGCTGTTGACTGCAACTTCGGTACAACTTTTCACCACAGTGGATGGTGAGTTTGACCCTCAGCCGCAATGGTTTGAGGATTGGAAAGAAACTATTATAAATGCTTGAAAATTCATTTTACAAGATAAAAGAGTGTAGTGAAAACCATTTCACTATTGCTCTTCTTCCTGATTGCGATGTATATCGTGGTCATTTCCCAGGCGAGCCAATATCGCCAGGGGTATGTTCGATACAGATGGTCAAGGAACTTATGGAACGTCAAATAGGAAAAAGTCTGATGTTAACAGACATTAAACAGGCTCGTTTTACAACGCTTATAACTCCTGTTCAGCATCATACTTTGGATATTAACCTTGAACTTATGCCTATTGATGGTGCATATACTTACCGAGCGACTGTAGGTCAGGGTGAAAATATATTTGTCGAACTCAAAGGCACAGCTTCAGTTGTCCAATGACCAGTTTTTTTACATATTTATACACGGTGTTATCTCGTTGTCGATGGCTGACATTTCTTGTGGCATTTGTCACTTTTGTCTTTTTCTGCATTTTTGCAGCAAAAATATCCCTTGAGGAGGATATTCTGAAACTAATGCCAGAAAACACAGGACAATCAGCTTCGGTTGCCTTTTCGCAGTTGAAAGTCAAGGATAAATTATTTCTTCAGGTGACCTCAAGCGACACGCTTAACCCTTTAAGTACAGAAAAATTGTCGGAGTTGACGGCAGAGTATGCAGAAAACCTGATGAATGCTGATTCATCTTTAGGGTATATTGATAACCTGCTATATAACATTGACGATGACATGATACTTGGTGGTATAGACTACCTAACCACCTATCTCCCTACATTCATAGATACATCTGTTTATGAGCAGTTTGATTCATTGCTTACGAGCGAGGCTATTGCGGTTCGTATGAAAAGGAATCATGAGATGATTTTTGACGAGGGTAGGGAAGACTTGGCGCAACTGCTGGTATCTGATCCAGCAGGGCTTAGATTTGCTTTTCTATCCAATGGAAATTCTCTTTTGTCGAAAGGAGGTTTTATAATACGCAATCGTCAATTGTTTTCGCCAGATAGTGTGGTTGCTCTTATGTTTCTTGCACCGAATTTCGATGCTTTTGAGTCTGCTAAGGGACGTGAACTTGTTGGTATGATTGAAGATGTTAGCGAGAAATTTGAGGAAAATCATCCAGAAGTTGAGATACTATTCCATGGGGCGGCAGTCCAGAGTGCGTATAATTCCAAACAAATAAAGAATGACCTTATATTTACAGTGCTTATCTCGTTATTGATAGTTTGCATTGTTATATGGTTGTGTTTTAGGTCGTACGACACGATATTGCTTTTGCTTATGCCAGTAATTTATGGCACAGCGTTTGCACTTGCTGTGGTTTATTTTATACAGGAAACACTTTCGCTGATGGCTCTTGGTATAGGTTCAATAGTGCTTGGTGTTGCTCTCAGTTATGTGTTGCATGTTTTCACTCATTATAAGCATATAGCAGACCCATTGACTGTTATTAAGAAACAGGCTCGTCCTGTTTGTCTTGGTTGTCTGACTACGATTGGTGCTTTTGCTGGATTGTTGTTCACAGATTCACCATTGTTGAAAGACTTCGGACTTTTTGCTTCTCTCGGTCTTATAGGTACAACGTTATTTTCGCTCATATTTCTACCACACTTTTTCCGACAGAAAGGCAGTACTCATTCAGAACGTGCTTTTGCCATCATAGACAAAATAAATTCGATTCATTACGACAATGGTTGGGTTGTTGGCATCATCATCATTGTGTGTGTCATATGTTTCTATACTCAAACATTGGTAACTTTTGATTCAGACCTGAACAACATAGGTTATGTGACTGACAATGTGCGTCGTTCGCGAGAATTGTATGCAGAACATGTCAATAATGGCAATGTGTCGCAATTCTATGCTGTGACAGCGACGACACTGGATTCTGCTATTAAAGAGAATGCTTCTCTAAAGATTGTTGTTGATTCATTGCATGATATGGGTCTTGTATCAAGTGTCTCGCCAATGTCATCGTTTCTTGTTTCGACTGATATGCAGCAAGTGCGGATTGACCGTTGGAGAGAATATTGGAGTGAAGAGCGTATTGAGCGTGTTATGGGGGATATAAACCGTGAAGGGGCATTGCAGGGATTTGAGAAAGGAACATTTGATATGTTTGAGACATTGCTTTACTCGGAATATGAACCAGGTTCATTGTCAGAGATGGAGTTTCTACCAGATGCACTGCTGTCGAATATAGTAGAGTTCTCAGGTGACAAATATTTAGTATTCACATCGTTGCAAATGACCGCAGAGAACAAGAAAGTGGTAAATGACGTAATTGCTAAAATTCCTGGAGCAGTTGTTATTGATCCATTCTACTATACCAATGACTTAATATCAACGTTGCACAACGACTTCAATCTTGTGCTCTGGATTTCGACTCTTTTCGTCTTCATAGTGTTGATATGCTCGTTCCGCAATTTGTGGTACTCAATAATTGCCTTCCTTCCGATGTTTTTAAGTTGGTATGTTGTGCAAGGTATTATGGGAATCTTTAGTTTGCAGTTCAACCTCATCAATATAGTCATCTCAACCTTTATCTTTGGTATAGGGGTTGATTACAGTATATTCATTATGGATGGGATGTTGGCTGGTGATAAATCACGGTTACTGATGTATCACAAGACAGCCATACTACTTTCTGCTTTTGTTCTGATAGTCGCTGTAGGTGCGTTAGTATTTGCTGTTCATCCAGTGTTGAAGAGCATAGGTATCACTACATTGATAGGTATGTCCTCGACTGTGTTAATTGCCTATTCGCTTCAGCCTTACTTGTTTAAGCGATTTAGTAAATGGAAAGGATAATTGTTATAGGTGCTGGTTTAGGGGGACTTGAGACCGCTTATATACTTTCGAGGATGGGGTATCGTGTGCAGTTACTTGAATCAGGTGCACAGATTGGAGGGGCATTGCAGACCTATCGTCGCAAAGGATTCTTGTTTGACTCTGGGTTTCATTATGTTGGAGGTCTTGACCCTCAAGGCTCGCTCTATCAACTTTTCCGTTATTTCAAGCTACTTAATTTGCCATGGCGACAACTTGACGTTGATGCTGCTGATGTGGTGAGCGTAGGGGGCAGGCTATTTCACATACCTCAAGGACATGGTCGTTTTACCGAAGAACTATCTTATTGTTTTCCTAACTCGCGCAATGAAATACTGAAATACTCGGCAATGCTTCAGACTGTAGGTGACAATATATTCAACTCGCTCAATACGCAGTCTGATTTGTTTGGAGTGTCAGCATACGATTGGTTATGTCAAGAAATTTCAGATCCGTTGCTTCGAAAAGTGTTATCAGGTACTTCGCTCAAAATGCACCTTGATGCCAATACAACACCGCTTTATGTCTTTGCTCAAATAAATAACTCTTTTATTCAGAGCTCTTGGCGATTAGATGGTGGTGGGGAGTCGTTATGCAATGCATTTGCACAACAATTAGACTCGTTAGGCTGTAAGATAAAAACGAATGCACATGTTACGCAGATAACCAACGATGGTGAACGCGTAACTGGGGTTGTAGTCAATGCCAGTGAGCATATAGAGGCGAATATAGTCGTCTCAGACCTTCATCCATCAGTGACATATTCGTTGATTCCAGAGACACCTGTCATACACCGCATTACACGCAGCAGGGTAAATAGGTTGCGTAACTCGTTCGGAATGTTCACAGTCAATTGCATCCTCAAACCTCGCACTATACCTTATTTGAACAGCAATGTATATATATACGATGATGAAGCTGACCTATGGAACTACACACCATCAGAGAAACCACATTCTGTTTTGGTGAACTACTATCCTGGAGATTTTGGCTATGCTCACCATCTTGACCTGCTTACTCCTATGGATTTCAGCGAGGTTGAGAAATGGCAAGATACCAAATTTGGGTCACGGCCTGACGATTATATTCAATTCAAAAAAGATAAGGCAGAGGCATTGATACAATTAGTTGCAACTCAGTTTCCAAGTTTTGCGAACGCTGTGGATACCTATTACACATCTACGCCACTGACTTATGCGCATTATACAGGCATACCAAAAGGTTCTGCCTTTGGAGTTTTGAAAGATTGGCGTTCTCCGATAACAACTTTGATTAGTCCGACGACACCGCTCAAAGGGCTATTCTTGACAGGTCAGAACCTGAACCTGCATGGCGTTCTTGGAGTTTCTATGACATCATTGCTCACAGTTTCGGCAATTACTGGAATACAAGCACTTCGTACGGAAATCAACATATAATTTATGAAAAAAATATACTTGAGTCCACTTTAAAAAGTTCAAAAACGCGCTTTTGAGATTTGTAACACATTTATAATCAACCTTGAATTTTGCGATTTTTCGCAAAAAACGACTTTTTCA
>JAGHVI010000133.1 GCA_018064385.1 Candidatus Minthenecus merdequi | reverse complement strand
GACAAGCAGCAAGATGCAAAAATAAATTCAAAAGCGTCCAGTTATGAACCATTCTCTGATATAACATACAAACATAATTAATAGAACCACCCTTATATATGGAGGAGAAAGAATTAGAGTATGAAGAAAGAACTGATATTCAGCGTTAACGATAGAAACCTAACAATTGCGATGTTAGAAGACGATGTGTTGGTTGAATTGCATCGTGATAATATGGATCATAAGTTTCAGGTCGGTGACATATACCTTGGCAAAGTGCGCAAGGTATTGCCTGCTCTTAACGCTGCTTTTATAGAAATAGGGTCTGAGAGAGAGGCTTTTGTGCATTACCACGACCTTGGGGAAAATTTCGTTACTTTCAATAAGTATGTCCAGATGTGCTTGAACGATAGAAGACATATTCAAGTTAATTACATTCCACCGAAAGCAGAAGGGCAGACGCTCCCCAAAGACGGACTTATACAAGATGTGCTGCAGGTTGGACAACTTATTATGGTTCAGATTATAAAAGAACCTATTAACACAAAAGGACCACGACTGACAGGAGAAATAAGCATTGCTGGCAGGAATATGGTCTTGATACCACAGGAAAATAGAATTTCTGTATCGCAGAAAATACGTCAGAATTCAGAGCGTTCGCGTCTTCGTAAACTTGTTGCGTCAGTCAAGGAAAATTGGTATGGTGTAATACTAAGGACTGCTGTTGAAGGCAAAGAACTAATTGAAATTGAGTCCGAACTTCGTGTGATGGAAAAACGTTGGGCAAAAGTGCTCGAAACTTTGAAGAACACCAACGGTATTGGTCAGTTATATGAAGAGAGCAGTAGGTCTGTATCTATATTACGCGATCTATTTTCACCTGATTTTCAGGCAATATATGTAGATGACGATATAGTATTCAGCGAAGTGTATTCGTACGTTGAACTTATCGCTCCTGAATTAAAAGGCATTGTAAAAACTTACAGGGACAAAGAACCTATTTTCGACCATTTTAACATAACAAAGAATATTAAATCTCTACTTGGAAGAACTGTATCGTTCAAAAGAGGGGCGTATTTAATTATTGACAAAGCTGAGGCGATGCATGTGATTGATGTCAACAGTGGTTCGAGGATGAAGGCAGATCAGTCGCCGGAAGATATTGCTTTTGAGGTTAATATGATGGCTGCTGAAGAAATTGCTCGTCAGTTGAGACTTAGAGATATAGGTGGCATCATAGTCATAGACTTTATAGATATGGCAGATGCGAGTAACCGTCAGAAATTGTACGAACAGATGCTAATCCTTATGAATAACGATAGGGCAAAACATAATATATTGCCACTAAGTAAATTTTGTCTTATGCAAATTACCCGTCAGAGGGTTCGTCCAGCTCTTGAAGTGAAAACAGACGAAGTCTGTCCAACTTGCGGAGGAACAGGTCATTCAAGAGCTTCGATTTTATTGGTAGATGAGATGGAAGAGAAGGTCGAATTGGCGAAAGAGATGCTGAGATATAGGAATATAAGGTTGGAAGTCCATCCGTATGTCGCTGCTTACATCAAAAAAGGCATTATCAGTACACGTTGGAGATGGTTATTACAATATGGTGTAAACGTTAAGGTATGCGAGCGTCAGAACTTTGGACTTATGGAGTACAAATTTTATGATAAGAGCGGAGAAGAAATTGATTTTCGTGCAATAGCCAATGTCGTTAACGACAGATGATCAAGGATATAGGTAAAAAGGATATGGCATGGGGTGTGATAGCCACCGTGCTGAAAATAGGGGCAGGGGTGCTCTTATATCCTTTTGTGCTGAACAAACTGAACAGCGAACAGATAGGTATTTGGACAATATTCACCACCATTCAGATGTTGGTGATATTGCTTGATTTTGGCTTTACGGACAGTTTTGCTCGTAATATAAGTTATGTTTTTTGTGGGGTCAGACGTCTGAGAAAAGAGGGATATGACCACATTGATGCAGTTGTTGAGGATGAAAAAGTTGATTGGATGTTGTTGAGAAACGTAATACGTTGTATGAAACGTTTCTATGGCTATATGGCATTGTTTCTATTTATTATTCTTGCCACAATCGGAACTTGGTATGTGTCAACTCTTGTTGCAAAATATAGTGGAGAGGCTTCGGACGTGTGGGTGTCATGGGGTCTGTTGGTAATTTTTATGACCTGGAATCTATATTCAATGTATTATCAGTCTCTGCTTCAGGGACGTGGATTGATTGCAGAGTTCAACAAAATTGTTACGGTAAGTTATCTCAGTTATATGGCCTGTGCTATTGTCTTTGTGATGAATGGTTATGGACTTATAGCAGTAGTTGGCTCACAATTCCTATCAATTATTATCCTCAGATTGCTGTGCAGAGTAGTGTTCTACAAGAAAGATGTGCGCAAACATTTGGCTGAAGCCGAGGAGGGCAGAGAAAGCCAAGATAAAAGAGAGATTTTCAAAGCCATAGCACCAAATGCAGTAAAAGTTGGTTTGACGGGGCTTGGCGGTATAATTATCAATCGTTCAAGTACTTTTATTGGTTCCGAATTTTTGGGACTTGCCGAAATGGCAATGTTTGGTGTTACGTTGCAACTAATTGTTGTCCTTGGCAGAGCATCGTCGGTTGTGACAAGAGTGTTTCTCCCGAAACTTTTCGAGTGGCGAGTTACAGAAGACAATATGCATATTCGTAGAATGTTCATAATATCAACAGTCGTTATAGTAGTAGGTTATCTGTTTGGCGGATTGATTATTGAATATTTTGGTAATTGGGCATTGGTTGGAATTTTAGGTAGCAACACAAGACTGCTGACTGGTGGTTTATTTTGGGTGATGTTGGTGCAGAATTTTCTTGAAACAAATCATGTCAATGCAGCGGATTTTTTGTTATCAAAGAATGAAGTACCATTCTTCAAAGCATCACTGATATCTGCTGCTGCAACGCTCGTTTTGCTTGTTGTGTTTGTTATATGGCTTGATTTTGGTCTGTGGGGAATGGTATTGGCACCTGCAATAGCTCAGGCTGCATATCAAAATTGGAAGTGGCCAAGTGTGGTAATCAGAGAGTTATGGAATAAATGTAAATAATTTGATAAAAAATTATAAAAACATTAGGTATTGTCAAGAAAAATCGCTAACTTTGCAGCGTGAATTTGTATTTGTGCAAAATAACAATAAAATTATCTTATATGGTAACAGTATCTACACTAAAAGAATTGCAGGACGCTATTGATGCTCGCGAAACCCAGATTGTAATTACTGGAGAAATCGTAAATGTCTTTCTTAAACATAGGAAAGCGAGGAGATTTTTTGTTATTTTGACAATGTCGCTTGTTCTGCTTGGTGTTGTCTTGACTCCTTTAACTGATGGCTATGCAATGATAGGTTGTGCCGTTGGTATAATAGGAGGAATCTTGACATTTGCGTTCAAAGGTTTTCCTTTTGCTGTACCATTTGCTTTCCGTACGGCAGGTGTGTCTAACGCAATGCAAGTGTTGAAAAGTGGCAAGGCTTGGTTTAATCCTGATGGTTCGCTGTCTGCTGTATTAAAGTATAAAGCATAATTAAACCTATCCATTTTGTAAGTGAATATCCCATAAAGGTTTACAAAATTGGGTGTTTTGATATGAATATGGCATCTTCTTTGTTTGGAGGTGCTTTTTTGTTGCCTTTTTTTTATTTGGAATAGTTTGTTATTGATAAAATGACTTTTGAAGAACTAAATCTAAAACCTGAAATAATACTCTCTGTCACTGAGTTGGGATTTGTGTCGCCAATGCCAGTGCAAGAGAAGGTTATTCCGTTCCTTTTGGATGACACTGAGCGTGACTTGGTGGCATTGGCTGAAACAGGAAGTGGAAAGACTGCCGCATTCGGTCTGCCGATACTGAATACTATCGTTTTGGAGAATAAACATATCCAAGCACTTGTACTGTCACCAACACGCGAGTTGTGTATGCAGATTTGCAAAGATATACAATCTTATGGCAAACTGATGAAAGGGTTGAAAGTTGTTCCTGTTTATGGCGGTGAGAATATTGTGACACAATATAAGCAACTTGACATTCAGCCTCATGTGCTTGTGGCAACTCCTGGACGATTAGTCGATTTGATAAATCGTGGTAAGGTACATCTTGAAAACGTGCGAATGTTCGTACTTGACGAAGCTGACGAAATGTTGGACATGGGATTCAAAGATGACCTTGAGACAGTGATGAAACAACTGCCAGACGACCACCGCTCGCTAATGTTCTCTGCCACAATGCCTCGCGAGATTGCCGAGATTGCAAACAACTATATGCATGACCACGAGGAGATAACCATCGGCACACGCAACGCTGGTGCCGAGAACGTGGAACACATCTTTTACATGGTCAAGGCTGACGACCGCTATCTTGCCCTGAAACGCATTGTTGACATAAATCCCGACATTTATGCAATAGTTTTCTGCCGTACTCGTATGGAAACCAAGGAGGTGGCAGACAACCTGATAAAAGACGGATACAACGCAGATGCCTTGCATGGCGACTTGACACAAGCACAACGTGACACAGTTATGAATCGTTTTCGTGCAAAGTCTTTACAGGTGCTTGTGGCAACTGATGTGGCTGCGCGAGGATTGGATGTCAACAATCTCACACACGTCATAAATTACAACCTTCCTGACGACATCGAAGTTTATACCCACAGGTCTGGACGTACGGGACGTGCAGGAAATAAAGGCATATCAATAGCCATCATCCATCAACGCGAACAATACCGCATTCGCAAGATTGAGAAAATTATCAAGAAGCAATTCCGCCGTGAGTTGGTGCCTACAGGTTCCGACATATGCAAACGCCAGCTCTTCCATCTCATCAAGCGTATGGAGTTTGCCGAAGTAAATGCCGAGCAGATTGATATGTTCATGCCTGAAATT
Source organism: Candidatus Minthenecus merdequi (assembly GCA_018064385.1). Lineage (GTDB taxonomy): Bacteria > Bacteroidota > Bacteroidia > Bacteroidales > Paludibacteraceae > Aphodosoma > Aphodosoma merdequi. The sequence goes on along the minus strand of JAGHVI010000133.1, from coordinate 9,342 downwards.
ACCGCAAAACTATCTTACCTGAGCAAAGAGGAGATTATTTCACGTTTCGTTTCGTTGGAGTTCAACCGTTTCGCTGAATATTACAAGAGTGCAGGGGATATCAACATAAAAACCGAGGAGAAGAAAAATAGGAACGATTCTGACAAGAAATTGATTGACAAAAAATCGTATAACAAAAAATCCGACAGAAAAGAAGAGAGAAAAAGCAAGAAAAACGCACAACCTAAGCGTGGTAAGAAAATCCGTCTCAAAATGCACTATGGCTCAAAGCATAATGCGTCTCCACGTTCTGTATTGGGTATCATCAATAATTACACCAACGACAAGAGCATTATAGTGGGAGACATAGAAATCACTCAGCATTTTACCTTCTTTGATGTCTATGCAGATCAAGCAGAAAAGGTACTTGCTGCATTTTCAGGATTTAAAGGTCGTGGAATGAAAGTTGAGTTGGCTTAGATTTTGAATTTCTTTGGATAACGCGCCTGTTCTGCTGAATAGGCGTTTTTTATGTGCATAAGATCTCTTTCTTTGTTGCCTGTCAGATTGAATATCTGACTGATACCTACAACTTTATGTTTGTAATCTATATATGCCAAAGCCACAGGCACTTGAGCTTTTGTGGCAATATGATAAAAACCAGTTTTCCAGTTTTCGTTAGGTTTTCGCGTCCCTTCGGGTGTGATGGCAAGGTGGAATGACTCATTATCTTCGAAAAGTCTTGCCAATTCGTCTGTCATATTGTTATGTTCTCTACGATTGACAGCCACGCCGCCAATACGTTCCATAAAAAAACCGAACGGAAAGCGAAACCAGAAATCCTTGATTAGGAATTTTGCCTTTATGCCCAACGTAGAGCGATATAATAGACCATAAAAGAAGTCCCAGTTTGAAGTATGCGGAGCAAGTACAATAATACATTTGTCAGGCACCTCAACCTCCATAGCTTGCCACCCCAAAACTTGTAATATTCTAGAAGCCAATCTCATAAGCTATTCGTTCTGCTATTCGTTCACCATCAACGGCGGACGATGTTATTCCACCTGCATAACCTGAGCCTTCGCCAGCAGGATATAAACCTTTAACCATTGGATGTTGCAATGTCTCGCTGTCCCGTGGTATCCTTATTGGTGACGATGAACGGCTCTCGACACCTACAATCAACGCTTCGTTGGTCAAATAACCATGCATCTTTTTGTCAAACTCACGAAATCCCTGCCGCAAACGTTTGGAGATGATGTCAGGCAACCAGAAATGCAAAGGTGACGAGACAATGCCTGGAAGGTAAGAGCATTGTGGCAGGTCAAATGACACCTTGCCTTTGACAAAATCGCCAATTCTCTGTGCAGGAGCGGTCTGTATGCCTCCGCCATTGTTCACAAAGGCAGTATGTTCAATGTCGTCTCTGAAAATCAATCCTGCCAATGCACCATATTTTTGATATTCTTCTGGCAAATCCTCTGGACGAACCTCTACAACTATTCCAGAGTTGGCAAAAGGCGAATTTCTTTGCGAAGAAGACATTCCATTGACAACAATATGCTCATTCTCAGTAGAAGCAGGAACAATGAAACCTCCAGGACACATACAAAAAGAATATACTCCACGACCATCAACCTGAGATACCAACTGATATGAGGCTGAAGGTAGGTACTCAGAGATTATTCTATGGTATTGTATAGAATCAATCAGTTTCTGAGGGTGTTCAGCCCTGACACCCAATGCAAACCCCTTACTTTCTAAAGTAATACCTTGTTTGTCCAACATCATATAGATGTCCCTTGCCGAATGACCTGTCGCTAAAACAACACGACTACATTCGCACACTTCTCCACCATTGATTTTCACACCTTTGACACATCCGTCCTTAATTATCAGCTCGTCAACACGGCTATTGTACCGTATCTCGCCACCACACTCCGTAACAGTGTTGCTCATACGGCGTATAACCTCAGGCAGACGGTCTGTACCTATGTGAGGGTGAGCCTCGTAAAGTATCTCGTCCTGTGCCCCATGGGCATGAAAAATCTCGAAAATCCTTTGATTATTACCTCTCTTTTTCGAGCGTGTGTACAGTTTGCCGTCCGAGAATGTCCCCGCACCTCCTTGACCAAAACAGTAGTTGCTCTCACTGTCAAACGCCACGTTGCGGTTCTGAAGAGCAATATCCTGTTTGCGTGGCAATACTTCCTTGCCTCTCTCCAGCACTATAGGCCTGATGTTCAATTCAATGAGTCTAAGTGCGCAGAACAGTCCCGCAGGTCCCGACCCAACAATAATCACCTCAGGACGATTTGAAACATCCTTGTATTCAAACCTGTTCTCATATTTCAAAGGTTCGTCTGCTGGCTCAACATTGAGCAACACGCTCACCGAACGTCCTCGGGCATCAATGGATTTCTTTATAATTCTGAAGGAACGTACTTTACAATGTGTCTCACGTTCCATTGCTTGTTTTATCTCATACTCGTTTGCTGCCTGTTCAGGTGTCAGTTTCAGTATCATTTTGTTATGCGAAGAATGTATGTTCAACAAAAATCTTAACCCCTATGCCTATCAGAATCAAGCCTCCCAACAGATTGACGTTCACTTTGAAACGCTTGCCAAACTCAATCCCTATCACACAGCCAAGAATGGTTATGACAAAACTGCCAAGCGCGATAATCGAAGCACCAAGGGCAAGTATGTCACTGCAAGTGATGAACAGAAGTCCAGTGGCAAGTGCGTCAATACTGTCTGCAACAGATAGTATTACAAGCATCCGCAATGAGCCGTAAGGCGTATATTCAGACACCTCCCCGTCAGCTTTGAAACTCTCAAATATCATCTTACCCCCGATGAAGCACAATATCAGCAGAGCAATCCAATGGTCGTACTGACCAATGATATTTACAAAACTCACCCCGACAGCCCAACCTATTACAGGCATAACCCCCTGAAAACCACCAAAGAATAATGCCATCAACAATATACGTCGCCAGTTGTAACGTCCATAGGCTATTGAGCCAGCCACAGAGATGGCAAGGCAATCCATAGCAAGTCCAATAGAAAGCAATATGAGCTCAAAAAAAGTCATTTGAACTGAGAAAATTGTTTTTCATAAGCGTCAGCTGCAAGTTCCAACTCATTATACCAATCTTTGCCAAAACGTCTTATCAGAGGTTCTTTGAGAAATTTATATACCGGCAACTTCAATGAACAACCTTTTTTGACGGCACATTGACAGACATCCCAACGGTGGTAGTTGACTGCTGTGAATTTTTCGTATTTTTTGATACGAACAGGGTAGAGGTGGCACGAGACAGGTTTCATAAAGTCTATTTTCCCCTCACGGTAAGCCTTCTCAATCGCACATTTGCAGCAACCGTCCTCCGTGTCGTGAAACGCAAAGACACAATCCTTGCCATCCACAATCGACGTCACCATCTCGCCCTCTGGGTCAATATACGCAACACCTTGTTCATCAATCACCTCACGGCTTTTCTCAGGCAACATATCCCATATCACAGGCAGCACCTCCTCAATCTTCTCAATCTCTTCAATCTCCAACGGGGCACCGCAATCCCCCTCAACGCAACAGATGCCTTTGCAACTCTCAAGGTCACAACAAAAACGCTCCTCGAAAAGGTCGAACGAGACAATTGTATCATGAATTTCTACCATATATCACTGTCTTTCAAAGGATAATATCTTTTTTTACAGCATACGCTTCACTTGTGCAAAGTTATATAATTTTCCACAAATGAGCAATAGTTTTCCACATTATTTTGTTCAAAAAAAATCGGGAAAATCTACCTTTTATATGAGTTAATTTTATTAACTTTGCAAACGGAAAAAATCTATATTGGCAATTATGAGTATCGGACATTTTTCATTGTCGTTTCTTTTGCTTAATTTGATAATCCAGTCTCTGTTTGCTTCATCTTCAGATTCATTGTCTTTCGCACGAACACCTGATAGTGTCAAGTCTCTGATAATTGAACATATGGCATACACTCTTAGTTGGAACTCAGAATTTAATGTGCCTAATTGGGTAGGGTATTGCTTGACGCGTAACGAGGTGGAAACCAAAGTAATCGAACGTAGTAACAAATTTCGTATTGACCCCAAAGTTGCTGGTTGTCCATCGTCTGACGAATACAAAAAATCAGGATACGACCGTGGTCACATGGCTCCTTCTGCTGATATGCGATGGGATTCTGTTGCTATGCGAGAGTGCTTTTATATGACAAATATGTGCCCTCAACGTCATAAATTAAATGCTGGCATTTGGAAAAAATACGAAGATAAAGTCCGTGAACTTGCTCTCAGATACGACTCAATATATATATGTGCAGGACCTATTATTAATAAAGATGTTTCAAAACGTAAATATATTGGTTCAAAATGTAAAGTTGTTGTTCCTACTGAGTTTTTCAAAGTGCTACTCGTTAATAATGACGGCGTTTGGTATGCCATTGCATACATTTTTCCAGCAGAATACGAAGATGAAAGTATGCATATAGAAACGATTGATTTCTTGGAATATATGACAGGTATAGATTTCTTCTACAATCTTCCGGACGATGTCGAAACTGAGGTGGAATCGTGCGTAAAACTTGAAATTTTTTCAGAAATATGATTTGTTGCTTGGATAATAATGCCATTGACCGTACGAAATGGGATAAACTCGTCTCTGTTTCAGGACAACCATACGCTCTTTCGTGGTGGCTTGACATTGTTTCTCCAAAGTGGAAGGCTCTTGTCGAAGATGATTATCAAGCCGTTATGCCTTTGCCGGTGAAACGACGTTTCGGCATTACCTACCTGGTTCAACCTCGTTTTACACAGCAACTTGGACTTTTTGGTGATGGCGATATAAATGCCTTTTTGCGCAAGATTCCGTATCTTTCGTACGACTTCAACCTTAACTATACTAACTCCTATAATGGGTCTCACTCTCTAACTCACATAAATTATATAATGGATGGTTCTAAAGGACCAGATAATAATACCCAACGCAATGTAAAACGTTCGCAAAACCTTGAATATAAACCTATAAATGTGGAAACATTTATGGATTTCTGGACTCAACACAACGGTCATCTTGCTGACCCTCAATTGCTAAAATCGTTAATAAACTCATGTAACGAACACAATATGTCACGCATTGATGCTGCTTATTTTGAAGAACGTATTGTTTCTGCGCTATTTTCTATTTGCACAACCAGTCGTTATGTGACACTTGCACCTGTGTCGTCACCCGAAGGTTTACAATGTCGTGCTATGTTTGGGTTGATGAGCAGGCTTATTGAGCAAAGAGGCGAACGTATAATTGATTTCGAAGGCTCAATGATACCTGGTGTCGCACGTTTCTACCGTGGGTTGGGTGGGGTAGAGCAACCCCATCTCCGCATTTGGAGACTATCACCAAGAAAAAAAAATTAACCTCTTTATGCCAGTTTCTAACACTAAGAAAAAAGCACCAAAACTTGACATCCGAAATCTCAATCTCGGCAATGTCCAGCCACAGGCCCTTGAGATGGAGACAAGTATCATTGGCTCAATACTGCTGAACCGTGACGCACTCTCCGAGGCTGCCTCGACCCTTAAGCCTGAGTATTTCTACGACCCAAGAAATGAGAAGATTTTCGAGGCTATCATACATCTGTTTGGCAACAAGCAGCCTGTTGATGCCATCACCGTTGTTGAGCGTTTGAAGCAGGAAGGAAATTTCGAGGCTGCCGGTGGTTTGGATTATATAACAGATGTCACAACGCAGGCTCACAGCGCATCGCACGTTGAATACTATTCCAAGATTGTTATGCAGAAGTACATCGCACGTGAACTTATCCGCATGTCAATCGAAACACAGTCCAAGGCGTTCGACGAACAGACTGATGTCGAGGACCTTCTGAAAGAGACTCAGGGACAGATTTTCGAGATTTCAAACCGTAACGTGAAGCGTGATGTCCGTCAGATTAACCCTTATATCGAGGAGGCTCTGCACCGCATTATGGAGGCAAGCAAGCGCAAGGAGGGCATCTCCGGCGTTCCTTCGGGTTATGCCGAAGTTGACAAGGTGACTTTCGGCTGGCAGGATTCTGACCTTATCATTATCGCTGCACGTCCTGCTATGGGTAAGACCGCTTTCGTGTTGTCAATGATTAAGAATATTGCCATTGACGGTGTTATGACCTCGAAAGGCCATGAGCAAATCCCTTGTGCAATGTTCTCGCTTGAAATGAGTTGCGTGCAGTTGGTCAATCGTCTTCTTGTATCTACCGCACGAATACCAGGCAACACTGTACGAAGTGCGCAACTGACGCGCGAAGAGTGGGGAAAGATTGATTTCGCAATCAAGGCTATGCAGGATGCACCTATCTATATTGACGACACTCCACAACTTTCCATCCTCGAACTCCGCACGAAGGTTATGCGACTTGTTTCAGAACACGGCATTCGCATTGTGTTCATTGACTATCTGCAACTGATGAATGCACAAGGTATGAATTTCTTCTCCCGTGAAGGCGAGGTCAGCCTCATCTCTCGTTCGCTCAAAGGTCTTGCCAAGGAACTTAACATACCTATCGTCGCCCTTTCACAGCTCAACCGTAACAGCGAGAAACGTGAGGGCGCAACAACCATCGAGGGGCGTAAACCTCAGCTGTCCGACCTTCGCGAATCAGGTGCCATCGAGCAGGATGCTGATATAGTCGCATTCATTCACCGACCTGAGTATTACAAGATTTTCGAGGATAACGGCAAAGACCTGCGTGGGGTGGCGCAGTTCCTTATCGCCAAGCACCGTAATGGTTCGACCGAAGATATTGACCTACGTTTCTACAAAGATTTTGCCCTCTTTACCTCATTAAACGCTGAGATAGAGCAGAGCAACGCCTCTTACCATGGTCTGCTCAGTTCGCGCACCAACGATACACGGGCTGCAAACAACGCACTGCCAGACCCAGACACAAATTTCTCAGCCGACTACGATGCGCAGCTCCCTCCTTCATCGCCATTCGGCGGAGCACCATTTTGATAATATCAAACTCTTTATTATATTATGGAAGAAAACAAAAACATCTCCCTTCCTGAGAATGCAGCACGCGAACTGCAACCTGGCGAGCAGTACAACCCTGTGATGCCTGCCGACCGCACAGTTCCCGAAGTCAGTGCCTATTCGGTCACAATCGGTCTTGTGATGGCTGTATTTTTCTCAGCGGCAGCGGCTTTCCTTGGACTTAAAGTCGGTCAGGTATTCGAGGCTGCTATCCCTATCTCTATCATCGCCGTCGGACTCTCGTCTGCCATCAGACGCAAGAATGCCCTTGGCGAGAACATCATCATTCAATCCATCGGTTCTGCCTCCGGCGTAATCGTGGCAGGTGCAATCTTCACTCTCCCTGCACTCTACATCTTGCAGGACAAGTACCCTGAAATCACCGTCAATTTCTTCGAGGTCTTCCTCAGTTCGCTGCTTGGCGGTATCCTCGGCATTCTGTTCCTGATACCTTTTCGCAAATACTTCGTCAGCGATATGCACGGCAAGTATCCTTTCCCTGAGGCAACAGCTACAACTCAGGTGCTGATTTCTGGCGAACGTGGTGGCTCGCAGGCAAAACCGCTCCTCATCGCAGGTTTCATCGGTGGTCTTTACGACTTTGCAGTGTCAACATTCGGTGCTTGGAGCGAGATACTCTCAACACGCATGACCGCCTTTGGCGAGGCTGTGGCAATGAAACTGAAGATGCAACTCTCAATCAACATCTCTGCCGCAACCCTCGGCCTTGGCTTCATCATCGGACTTAAATACTCCCTTATCATCTGCGCAGGTTCGCTTTTCATCTGGTTCGTCGTTATTCCTCTCCTTGGTATGACAACCGTTGACTCGGTAATGCTCAGTGAGATGGATCCTCAACTCATCTTCACGCAGTATGCCCGCAACATCGGTATTGGCGCAATTGCCATGGCAGGTATCATAGGCATCATCAAATCCTGGGGTGTAATCAAGCAGGCTGCTGGACTTGCTGTCAGCGAGTTCTCTAAAGGGACATCCATAGCAGGAAACCTTCCACGCACTCAGCGCGACATCTCTATGAAGACAGTCATAATCGCCATCGTCTCAGCACTCGTCATTGTGCTTGTATTCTTCTGGTTTGGTGTCATACACTCTTTCTTTCAGGCATTTATCGCATGGCTTGTGGTTACGGTGATTGCTTTCCTGTTCACCACTGTCGCTGCAAACGCCACAGCTGTAGTAGGCAGTAACCCTGTGTCAGGTATGACACTTATGACCCTTATTCTTGCCTCTGTGGTGCTTGTCTCCGTAGGTCTCAAAGGCACAAGCGGTATAGTTGCTGCAATGATTATAGGTGGTGTTGTCTGCACGGCTCTTTCCACTGCTGGAGGATTCATAACTGACTTGAAGATAGGTTATTGGTTAGGAACGACACCTGCCAAGCAGGAGACTTTCAAATTCCTCGGCGCTCTTGTCTCTGCCGCTACTGTCGGTGGTGTGATTCTTATGCTGAACAAGACTTACGGATTCTCAGGCGACAACGCCCTCGTAGCCCCTCAGGCTAATGCAATGGCTGCTGTCATCGAGCCACTTATGATGGAGCAGGGTGCTCCTTGGTGGCTTTATGGTGTTGGTGCTATTCTTGCGCTCCTGCTCAGCTTCCTTGGTGTTCCTGTACTTCCTTTCGCTCTTGGTATGTTCATTCCTCTCCAGTTGAACCTTCCTCTGCTTGTCGGTGGTCTTGTCAGTTGGTTCGTTTCTACACGTTCAAAAGATGCCTCTGTCAACAACGCACGTATGGAGCGCGGTACGCTTCTCGCCTCTGGCTTTATCGCAGGTGGTGCGTTGTTGGGTGTTGTTGCCGCTGCTATCAAGTATGTCACTGCTATCATGTTTCCTGATGCTGATTTGTACCAGACTGCCTGGGCTTCTTCTACAGGTGCCGAGGTTCTGGGTATTGTGATGTATCTTGTCATAATCTCATACCTTATCATTGCTTCGCTCAAGGTCAAGAAATAAATCATCATAAAATACAACAGGTAAAAAAAACAACCAGTCGTAGAATGACGACTGGTTGTTTTTTTGTTTGCGTATGAAAAGGTCTTTCAAACATTTTGTTGTTTCCGAAAATTATCGTAACTTTGCAGTCGAAAATCATTATGGGGTACGATTATGAGTTATGATGAAATGGCACGTTTGGATGCTCTAAATGTTATACAAGGCATAAATTCTGAGGCTGAGTATAGGGTGGTTCTATTAATTAGGTTGAGACGATTTTGAAGTTTATTTTTAGCAGATTGCTGTGCGAAAGAAGGGAGCAATGCGGGCATTGTGACCGACTG
>JAGHVI010000147.1 GCA_018064385.1 Candidatus Minthenecus merdequi | reverse complement strand
CAGTCGGTCACAATGCCCGCATTGCTCCCTTCTTTCGCACAGCAATCTGCTAAAAATAAACTTCAAAATCGTCTCAACCTAATTAATAGAACCACCCTTATTTGTTTTACAAATGACAAAAAAATGTTTCATAAACACTAACTGCCGCCAAGCAAATGTCCTGATTTCTGTTTGCCGTCTGATTCGATATCGCCAAGATGCAATTGCCAACGCCAAATGTTCTTAATTGCTTCTTTCAGTTTTTCACTGTTCGCACCATTGCTTGAAACAACCTGCTGTTCCGAATTATTCTCAGGAACTCGAACATCCATAGATATCCTGACATTGTTGATTTGCTCAAACAACTTGACAAACTCGATATCGCTCAAGCAACAACCACTGCCAAGGTTCTGTTTCAACATTCTGTCTTTTTGACTGCCTATATTCTCGATAATATGTCTATGAGTTTTTGCTATGTCCATAATGTCAATATACTCACGGATATGGTTTTCATACACAGCCACATTTTCGCATTTTCCTGCAGCTGCACGAGAAATATCAATCTGTAGATCTCCTCTTTCACCGTTGAAACCGACTAACGAAGTTGGATGTGCACCTATAGCAGTAGCATGATGTACAATAGTGCAGTACAAATCATGATTAACTTTCATTGAGTCATTTATAATACGCTCGCACATAAGAAGGCTCGAATGATATACACTATCTTGATTGGCTGCCATTGGTACGCTGCAAACCAAACAGTTAATTTTGTGGACAGGCAACAATTCCAATAAGGTAACAAGCGAACCAATATTGTTACGGTAGTATGCCAAAGGATTGCTATCTGAGTTCTCTTCGTTTTTCAGTGCGGCGCAATGAATTACAGCCTTGATTCCGCCAACCTTGTTCATAAACTTATCCATTGCCACATAATCCTTGCAGTCAATGTTTTCATAGATAGGTTTAACATCGGTTATTTTTTCAATTCCCTCCAACACTTCGATGTTAGTACACGAAAGGTTATCAACAAGGCATACCTCGAATCCTGCCTCAATCAGTTCAACAGCCGTATGTGAACCAATATACCCCAATGCACCGGTTATTATTATACGGTTGCCATCGTCATTGCTCATATTGAGCATTTTTTTCAGTCTTTCTGCAAATCCCATATCACATTAATTATATGGTGGTTCTATTAATTATGTTTGTATGTTATATCAGAGGGTGGTTCATAATCAGAGAAGGTCGGCTGCACTCGGCATATCTAAACAAGTTTATCTATGCTTTCGGTTTGCAGTAATTTTGCATCTTGCTGCTTTTGTTAAAGCGACTTCCTTCGCACAGCAATCTGCTCAAAACAAACTTCAAAAACCCTCAAAATGAATTTATAGAACTCACCTTAATATAAGCACCCTAAACTGCATAGTGATGCCAAAAAAGTCATTTTTTGTATCGTCAAATCTCAACTTTCGTTTTTTTCTTTAACTCAAAGTCACGACCAAGGTACTTTTCACGAACCACAGGATTATCTGCAAGTTCCTGAGGTGTACCTTTGAAGAGAATTTTGCCCTCGAACAGCAAATAAGCACGGTCAGTTATCGAAAGGGTCTCATCAACGTTGTGGTCCGTAATCAAGATGCCAATATTCTTATCTTTCAAATGCCATACAATGTCTTGAATATCTTGCACAGCAATAGGGTCAACTCCAGCAAAAGGTTCGTCAAGCATAATAAAATTAGGTTCAATAGCCAAACAACGGGCTATTTCGCAGCGACGTCGCTCTCCACCCGAAAGACGATCACCAATGTTCTTACGAACCTTGTTCAGACGGAACTCTGCGATAAGTGACTCTAATTTCTGTTCCTGCTCCTCTTTTGTAAATTTAGTCATCTCCAACACGGCACGAATGTTATCTTCTACCGATAATTTACGAAATACAGATGCTTCCTGAGCCAGATAGCCAATGCCAGCCTGAGCACGTTTATACACTGGATAGTTAGTGATTTCGGTTTCGTCAAGGAAAATTTTGCCGCTATTTGGCACTACAAGCCCTGTCGTCATATAAAAAGTCGTTGTTTTTCCTGCACCGTTAGGACCAAGGAGACCAACTATCTCGCCCTGTTCAACATCAATCGAAACATCGCTAACCACAGTGCGTTTGCCGTATGTTTTGAACAAATGTTCTGTCCTTAATTTCATAAAAATTCAAGTCATAAAAATTCTCTGCAAAGATAATCAAAATTATTTGGTAAATCAAGAAAATTGTCGTAAATTTGCAGTGCTTTTTCCGACTAATTAAAATTAATAATAATAACTACAAAAAATTTAATCATTATGTCTTGGTTATCAAGCTCTTCAATCGGCAGAAAAGTTGTAATGAGCGTGACAGGAACATGTCTCGTTCTCTTCCTTCTTTTCCATGCTTCAATGAACATTGTTGCCATTTTCGACTCGATTAATGGCACAGAAGGCTACGAAGCCATCTGCGAATTCCTCGGTGCTAATTGGTATGCATTGGTAGGAACAGTAGGTCTCGGCTTTCTTGTTTGTGTTCACATTGTCTATGCTTTTATCCTCAACGCACAGAACTATCGTGCGCGCGGACAGGAGCGTTATGCCATTCCCGGTCGTCAGAAAGAGGTAGAGTGGGCATCACTGAACATGTTGGTACTTGGTATCATCGTAGTTCTCGGTCTTGGCCTCCACCTGTTCAACTTCTGGGCTAAAATGCAGTTGCCAGAGATTCTCGGCTATTACCCTGAGAGTGGTACCGAACTCATCGAGTACACATTCTCACAGTGGTACTTTGTAGTTGCCTACATCATTTGGCTTGCCGCACTCTGGTTCCACCTTACTCACGGCATCTGGTCTGCTATGCACACCTTTGGTTGGAACAACAACATTTGGATGAAACGTTGGAAATGTATCGCTAACATTGCTTCTACAATTATCATTCTTATGTTCGCTTGCGTTGTCCTGTATTTCTTTGGTTCAAGTTGCGCATGCTGTGCTTAATCCTTAACCCCTAAAAATATTGTCACAATGATACAAAGAGAAGAATTACTCAAGGACGGCAACGTTGTTGCAAAAGTTCCTGAGGGTCCATTGGCTGAAAAATGGACTAATTATAAGGCTCATCAGAAACTCGTGAACCCAGCCAACAAACGTAAACTGGACGTTATCATCGTTGGTACAGGTCTTGCCGGTGCTTCAGCAGCTGCATCACTCGGAGAAATGGGTTTCCACGTACTGAATTTCTGTATTCAAGATTCACCTCGTCGTGCTCACTCGATTGCTGCTCAAGGTGGTATAAATGCTGCCAAGAACTATCAAAACGATGGAGACTCGGTATATCGTCTCTTCTATGATACAATCAAGGGTGGAGACTATCGTGCTCGCGAGGCGAATGTCTATCGTCTTGCCGAAGTTTCCAACTCAATCATCGACCAATGCGTTGCTCAGGGTGTTCCTTTCGCTCGCGATTACGGTGGATTGCTTGACAACCGTTCTTTCGGTGGTGCTCAGGTAAGCCGTACATTCTATGCTAAAGGTCAGACTGGTCAGCAGTTGCTGCTCGGTGCATACTCTGCTCTCTCACGTCAGGTACAGAAAGGCACAGTAACTCTATACACCCGTTATGAGATGCTTGACCTTGTTATCATCGACGGTCGTGCTCGCGGTATCATCGCACGCAACCTTGTAACAGGCAAGATAGAGCGTTTCTCGGCTCATGCTGTTGTAATCGGTACTGGTGGTTATGGCAACACCTTCTTCCTCTCGACCAACGCAATGGCTTCTAACGGCTCTGCAGCATGGCAGGTATATAAGAAAGGTGCTTGGTTCTCGAACCCTTGCTATGCACAGATTCACCCAACATGTATTCCTAAGCATGGCGAGTTCCAGTCGAAATTGACACTTATGTCTGAGTCACTGCGTAACGACGGACGTATCTGGGTTCCTAAGAAGAAAGAGGATGCCGAGGCTATCCGCGCAGGCAAACTCAAACCAACTCAGATTCCTGACGAGGACCGCGACTTCTACTTGGAGCGTCGTTACCCAGCATTCGGTAACCTTGTGCCACGTGACGTTGCATCTCGTGCTGCAAAGGAGCGTTGCGATGCAGGTTTCGGTGTAAACGAGACTGGCTTGGCTGTATATCTTGACTTCAAATATGCTATCCAGCGTCTTGGCAAGGATGTAGTTGCTGCACGTTACGGCAACCTCTTCCAGATGTACGAGAAGATTGTTGACGACAATCCATACGAAACTCCAATGATGATTTTCCCTGCTATCCATTACACAATGGGTGGTATCTGGGTTGACTATGAGTTGCAGACTTCTATCCGCGGACTCTTTGCTATCGGCGAGGCTAACTTCTCAGATCATGGTGCTAACCGTCTCGGTGCTTCTGCTTTGATGCAAGGTTTGGCTGACGGTTACTTCGTACTGCCATACACTATCCAAAATTACTTGGCAGACCAGATTCAGGTTCCTCGTTTCTCAACTGACCGTCCTGAGTTTGACGAGGCAGAGAAGGCTATCCAAGACAAGATTGAACGTCTGATGAAGATTCAAGGCAAACGCTCTGTTGATTCAATCCACCGTGAGCTCGGTAATATAATGTGGGAATACGTTGGTATGGGTCGTACAAAAGAGGGTCTTGAGAAAGGTATCGCTCTTATCGCTGACCTCAAGAAGGTATTCTGGAGCGAGGTATTCATTCCTGGCAACAAGGCAGACTTCAACGTAGAACTCGAAAAGGCTCTCCGTCTTGCGGACTTCCTTGAAATTGGTGACCTTATGGCTCGCGATGCATTAATGCGTGAGGAGTCTTGCGGTGGTCACTTCCGCGAGGAATATCAGACAGAAGAGGGTGAAGCTCTCCGTCAGGACGACAAATTCTCGTTCGCTTCTTGCTGGGAGTATCAAGGCGAAGACGCTGAACCTAAGATGCTCAAGGAGCCACTCGAATATGAGTTTATCAAACGTCAGACACGTAACTATAAAGCATAAATATCATGGATAAGAATATTAATATAACTGTAAAGGTTTGGCGTCAGGCTGGTCCAAAGGCAAAAGGCGCTTTCGAAACCTATAAATTGCAGAATATATCTCAAGGCAGCTCTTTCCTTGAGATGCTTGACGTGCTCAACGAGCAGTTGGTAAACAAAGAGCGTAAAGAGCCTATCGCTTTCGACCACGACTGCCGCGAGGGTATCTGTGGTATGTGCTCACTCTACATCAATGGTCATCCTCACGGACCTGACACAGCAGTTACAACCTGCCAGTTGCACATGCGTCGTTTCAACGATGGTGACACTATCACAATCGAACCTTGGCGTTCTCATGCTTTCCCTGTAATCAAGGATTTAGTTGTTGACCGTCGCGCTTACGACAAGATTATGCAGGCTGGTGGTTACGTCTCAGTAAACACAGGTTGCGGTGTAGATGCCAACGCAATTCCTATCAGCAAAATTGCTGCTGACGAGGCTATGGACGCTGCTTCTTGTATTGGTTGTGGTGCTTGCGCTGCTGCTTGCAAAAATGGTTCTGCTATGCTCTTCGTTGCTGCCAAAGTCAGCCAGTTGGCTCTCCTCCCTCAAGGTAAAATTGAGGCTGCACGCCGTGCTAAGGCTATGCTTGGCAAGATGGACGAGCTCGGATTTGGTAACTGCACCAACACAGGTGCCTGCGCTGCAGAGTGCCCTAAGAGTGTATCTTTAAGCAATATCGCACGTCTGAACCGCGAATTTATCTGCGCTAAACTCGGTGATTGATAAACTGCAATAATGAAATTAGTTTCATTCTCTGAATAAAAAAGGCAGCTTTCTGAAAAAAGCTGCTTTTTTTGTCACAAACGATGAATTTTTCCGTCAAAGATATAAAAAGTAGCACCATTTTATGAAATACGATGAATTCTATCGAAAAAACCGCTCAAAACTTGTGGGCATAGCCTATAGGATTCTTCGTGACAAAAACGATGCTGAAGATACCGTGCAAAACGTTTGTCTCAAACTGCTTGAATCTTGGAAAAGCATAAACATCCTTGACATTGAGGCTTACTCAACCCGAATGGTTCACAACGAAGCTGTACAGTTTCTGCGTGACAGAACCGAAAAAAGCGAGTTGAACGAAAAATATGCCCCACTGACAGCTGCAGCAGACACAAGACTAATAGACAATGAATTTGCACTCGAATTAAACAAAGCACTGTGTAAATTAACTGATACACAACGAGACGCTTTGCTACTTAAGCAGGAACGAGGTCTGACTTACCCCGAAATTGCAAATATTATGAACGAATCAGAAGCAAATGTCCGGCAACTCGTATCAAGAGCACGCAGACAATTGGCTTCGACATTGAATATAAAATTCTAATGCGTTCAATTATAAACCATTCACTGCTAACATTATTAATAGAACCACAATGAATATCAAAAACTTACTTGATGGCTATTATGCAGGCTCTCTCACTGACTCGGAAGAAGAACAGCTTGAGATGCTAATGATTTCAGGTCATTCAGAGATACCTGAGGAAGAACGGAAACTCTACCTTGGGTTGGCCAACATTCCTGTAAAAACGAAGCCTGTAAAAAAAGACAAAATAGTGGTATGGAGAATTTCTACCGTTGCAGCATCACTGGCTCTCGTTCTCAGTTTGGGGTACTATATCTACACCGAGCAAAAGAGACAGATAACTACACAACAAGAGATTTTTGAAATGGCTATGGGAAATATGAGCGAGGCACTACATAGGTCAGATACCACACGCCAACAGCTTGTCTTTATCATCAACAGCATCAATTTAGATACTGCTACAACAGAAAACGGAAATCAAAACATAGAAGAAATATGAAAAAAATTTATCTCACAGTTGTACTGACGTGCCTATTGTTCAGCAGTGTCATTGGGCAAAACGAAGCGGATCGCGCTGTGGCAACATTGGTTGCAGATTTGGCTCAACTTTCTCAAGACAAAGCAACATTCACATCAATGAAATGCAACAAGGAGATGCTGGCTCAATTCAACATTTCAACGACAGACCCTTTGGTGCAGAATATGCTGAACACCATAGAACGACTATATATGATTTACTCATCTGACCAGTCCACCGCACAGCTTATCCGCAAAAGAATACAGGATTTGGATTCACGCAAAATGTTGAATAATTATACTGAAATATACCAAAATGGGAACAAAGTGTTAGTCTATGTGCCAACTGTTATGCAAATGTCGTATGCAATCTGCGTAATCAACAATGACGAACAAAGCGTTCTTGTTTTGTTTTCAGACGAAAACTTTTATAATCTCGTCGAGAGGTTGAGAACAGAATAAAACGACAACTTTTTCATGTACATAAAAACAAAAGAAAGGCCGTTCAAAAAAAAGAACGGTTTTTTCTTTGAAAAACCTTTTGATATTTCAAAAAAAATCACTAACTTTGCAGACAAATTGGGAGAAGGAGAAACATAATTCCTCAAGACCCAACAATCAATTATCAAAAACATCATTCAAAAACAAACAACTATGAAAAACAAGTACACTGGCACCCAGACCGAGAAAAATCTGCAAGCCGCATTCGCAGGCGAAAGCCAAGCTCGTAACAAATACACATATTTTGCTTCAAAGGCAAAAAAGGATGGTTATGAGCAGATTGCCGAACTCTTTTTGAAAACAGCCGATAACGAGAAAGAGCATGCAAAAATGTGGTACAAGGAACTCTACGATGGTGTAGGCTCGACCACCGAGAACCTGAAAGATGCTGCAGACGGTGAGAATTACGAATGGACAGATATGTACGAAGGTTTTGCGAAAACAGCCGAGGCAGAGGGTTTTGATGACCTTGCCAAGAAGTTTCGTATGGTTGCAGCAATCGAGAAGCACCACGAAGAACGCTATCGTGCTTTGCTGAAGAACATCGAGACCATGCAGGTTTTCCAGCGTGGAGAAGTACGCATCTGGGAATGCCGTAATTGCGGCCACATAATCATTGGCACAAATGCCCCTGACCGTTGTCCTGTATGCGACCATCCACAAGCATATTTTGAAATAAGTTCAAACAATTTCTAAGTCTTTTCAAAACATATAACAAGCCGCCGTCGTATATTGCAATGGCGGCTTGATATGGTGAGTCGTGCCATTGACTTCACTTTGCAGCCTGATTGAGATGAGTCTCAACAAAGAAGGAATATAACTGATGGAACATATATACATCAGAGACAGAGCAGGTTTCTTCTTTACAGAGGTTAGCGTGCAGTTATACGGAAGGCAAACAAAATTTTGCGTTATGAAACATATTTATCTGATACTTGTAGCACTGATTTTGGTCGAATGTTCATCAACGAACCCTCCTGCCGACGAAGTCTTTTCTGTCAATGGCGTAGAATTTAGAATGATTTATGTTGAAGGCGGCACATTCAATATGGGGACTAACGACACTGTTGATACCTACCCTCGCGAAAGACCTGCCCACCGCGTGAACGTTTCATCATTTTACATAGCAGAGACTGAGGTTACGCAAGAGTTGTGGAAGGCTGTTATGGGCAATAACCCAAGCAATCACTCTGATTACGAACAGAAGCCAGTGGAAAATGTCACTTGGGGTGATTGCCAAGAGTTCATCGCACGACTGAACGAAATTACAGGCAAAAGATTCTCACTTCCAACCGAGGCTCAATGGGAGTTCGCTGCAATCGGAGGAAGAAAAAGCAAGGGCTATATATTCTCAGGAAGCAACTATCCACCCGAAATTGGATGGATTATGGACAACAGTGGTAACGAAACACATGGTGTAAAGGAGAAGAATCCCAATGAACTGGGAATTTACGATATGACTGGCAATGTGTGGGAGTGGTGTCAGGATTGGTATGCCACAGATTATTACTCGTTTTCGCCAGAAGACAATCCCCAAGGACCAGACCTTGATCCTAATCTGCCTGAAGATTCTGTGGCTTGCCACCCCGTCAGAGGAGGAGGATACAGCACTGTGGCTAACAGATGCAGAAATACACACCGCGCAGGTATTGAACCTAAAATTCATACGTTGAATTACGGCTTGAGGTTGGCTTTAAGGATTAATTGACATATATGAGCCACTGTAAAAACCGCTAACTGCATTGTTTAGTTGGTCTGTAAAATCAAATGAGAACGTAACTTGTTCGTCGGTTATCGTGAAGTCATTGAGCGTGCCTGAAAGTATATTAGCCTTGCCTATTGAAGACCCGGCATAAAAATTATTCCAACAAGTTCCCCAACTGGCTTCTTGGATTTTATGCCCATACATAACACAATCAGTGTTTGTTTCTGATGAAACAATATATTCTCCATCGGCAGGAAGAATGTTTGATGAGGAAAGAATACCAAGCGTAAAGAGCATTCCCGTACGAAGTTTGCCTTTGTCATCAAAACGCGAATCTGTCGAGTAGAAGACAAACTCGTAGTAATAAAGTTCAGGTGAGAAAAGATGTTCCCAACGGTAAAGAATAGCAGAAGATAGAGAGGAATTAATCGTATCAAAGAGTATTGCACCGAAAGCTGGTTGGTCAACCAAACGGTTAGCAATGTGAGTGCCGGTATATTTACCAGAAGTGACACCCGAAGCGGAAGTAAGAATGAAGTCGTAATGAAGAAATCCGTTCTCAGCAGAGGAGACAACAACTGAAGCATCAGTAATTGGAATAACAGCTGTCGTATCTCCACTTTCAGCAATTTTTACAACGTGAGAAAGCGAATCTTGAAAAAGACGATTTGACAAGTCGCCCGAACGAAAGTCGCAAGATGACGCAACAAAAAAAAGTTGCATAATGGTACCATAACCTTTGTGGCTGACCGTATCCATAGTCATTGTACCTGGAAAAGCCGAGAGACGAAGGATGAATTGCGAAGAGTCGCTTCCCTCAACATAGCCGACATGGTCAACACGAAGTCCCGAAAAAGAGTATGTGACACCATCTATTGTAAAAGAGCCCTGCGACTGCACTGGCTTGTCGTACGAACAGCCAGATAGCAGTAGTAGGGCTAATAATATGACAATCGCTTGTCTCATCAATTTTCGACAGGTTCTGGCGTATATTGATAGATAAAGACAAGGTTCATCGTCGCAAGTGGATTACCATTTGAGAAGATAATTTTTACTGGAATGTTGTGAGGTTCACCCAACTTCTCTTCAGGAATCATCACATGGTGCTGAACAGGGTAAGTTTCGCTTTGCTCAAACTCAAAAGGTCCCCAGTGTCCACTTCCTGTCATATCCTGTCGGCACTCACCAAATACGCACATCGAGTAGATATAATCTGCAAAGGTTGGTTCACGCTCCTCGTCAAGACAGAAATCTACTGCTGACTGGTCATCAATATTGACGTTGAAATGAGAGACCATTTCGCCATATTCGAAGTGAGTAACGTATATGGTATCACCATTATTATACTCTTTTTCGTTGTTTTCGTCCGTAACAGTGAAGAAACCAGGATTTTTGGCTGGACCAGATGCTCCAATAACAGCCTCGGCAGACTGAAGAACTTCGTGTGTTTCGCCATCTACAAGGACAGCTACAACAACGTAACGTTTGCCGACAAGAGGATTAAGAGTAATTTCACCAGTAACTGTCGCTTGATTATCAAAATCAAATGCTAAAGACTCACCCCAAATGTCGCCATCACCATTGAGACAACGACGGAAGACATGACGATGCATATATTCATTCTCTGCACCGCTTTGAGTGAGTTGAGGTGCGACGATGCTGTCCTCGACCAACCATACAAGCAAATGCTCGGATGCAGTGGTAAGGCCTTCAACACAAGCAGCCTCTACTATATATGAGTTTTCATCAGCCTTGATATTAAGAGTGTAACGAGCTGCGTCATTCATTCGTTTTAGAACAGCTGCTGCCCATTTATCAAACGAATTAAGATACTCACCCCCATATTTTTTCATATCTATAACACCTTTTGGAAGACCTGTTCCTACCGAACCTCCGAAAGCTTTGAAATAATCCATAGCTTCTTTCGAAGCAAATTTAGGTCCTTCAGCACCAGGTTCAGTAAAACTCATTCCTTCAGGATGCATAGATACAACAATGCAGTTCTCTGGATAAGCTTCAGCTATCTGACGCGCATTTTCAGCAGCATCAGGACAGTTGACGCAACGCCAACCCGTAAAATCCATTAGAAGAACTTTACGTTCAGAAGTCTCAGATGTTCCAACAGGTTCAAAACGATCATCCTGTTTGATGACATCGCAGGCAGCAAATGCAAATACAGCGACAAGCGCAATTAATATCTTTTTCATAATCTACATAGTTAGAATTGGACAAAGTAGCCAACGGTAAGACCTTTCTGTGCTGGAATCTGACGACAGACACCACCATTGCAATTGTAACCCTCTTTTGCACGAAGATATGCCAACTGAACACGATGAGCTCCATGAGTGTACGCAAAAGTGACATTATAGTAACTGATGTCGCTACGGAAATAGTAGTGTTCAGAACCAGAAAGCATAAAGTTCTTGAATAAAGAGACTTCTATAAGGCTGAAAACGTTGCTACCATAATCATGCCCGCCAAGTTCGTAATCCTCTTTGCTCTGGTTGGTATATTGGAACTGCCCCTCAATACGGAGATTGACGTTCTTGCTGCATTTGATGTTGAAATCTGTAATGATAGTGTGAGCTTGAAGGAATTCTCCATGACCACGGATAACATTCTGATTGTACCGCTGATACATATACATCGCTATCATCGAGAATTGCTTGGTTATACGTTTATTAAATTCAAGATGAGCATCCAGATAGTACTCTTCGCCCTGACCGAAGAAGGTGGTTTTGAAACCATCAGTACCCCTAAGCGTACCATGAACCTTATCAACAGCTGTGCTGTCCAATCCACGGACATAAGTACCACGTATTTTGAATGTAGTTCCATATTTACCACCCATAGCGGTTTTTGCCTTGAATTTATATGCAAGTTCAAGTTGATATGCCCACTCTCCGTTAGCCTGGGTAGCGTATGGAAGATTACTTGCGCAAGCGTATGTATGAGTGAACCCAAAGGCAGGCATGTTGTTGAGGTTACCGGCTGTTGCTCCAAATCTTCGGTCAGAACGGAAGGTCATATTCTCGGAACGTTTGATTTGAGCAAGAATACTCATACCCAACCTCGAATAACCAAGTGATGCAAAGACAGCCTGACCAGGACGGTAACTATATTCGTTCTCTGCTGTAGGGTCGTTAGATTTGTAGGCATATTCCAACATTGCACGCCAACCTGAGTGCGAGAAGTCAGCACGAATCTCGCCTGCACCTACGAACTTGGGAAGGTTCAGACGATATGCTCCAGTGTTATCCATAATGACGATGTCCTCGTCGTCGTTATATTTCGAGACAAATGAGCCACCAAGACGAAGATGGTAGTCGTTGTCAATCATAAATTGAGACCACTGATCGATGTCAAGGTCAAGATTGAAACCAATCATTCCATTCTTGGAATAGTCGAAGCCCCAATCATTGTCTTTGCCAAAATTGAAGTATTGACGTTGCATACCACCAAGAGCCTTGAATGTAATACCCTTGTATGGAGTGAGTATAAGCCGGGCACCACGTATCGCATTGTCAACACCAAGGTTTCTATCTTCGTAAGCACGGAAAAGCATACCCGAGCCAAACTGGTCATAAATATCACCAATGGTTATGTTGAAATATTTATAACCTCCTGAAACATAAAGTCCTTTAATACCAGCACCAGCAAAACCATCCTCAAAACCAGGCAACGGTTTGTGCATCAATTCAAGTCGAGCTCCTGCATTGACATAGTTAGAGGTAAGGTTAAGGTTGAGGTACGAGTTACTCAGGAAGGGATCGTCAGCAGTAGCACCAATTGCTTTGTCCTCTTGAGGAACAAGTATGTCAGTTTGAAAAGATCCATGAAGCTGGACTGAACTCTCTTTCTTTTTCTTGGTTGATGCCGAATCAGCGGGCTCGTTAGCTGAAAGTGCAACCGAAAATGAAAGAAGAAGTATTATAATACTTAAAGAACGTTTCATATTTTACGAAGTGTTTCGATTATATGTTCCTCTGAACCATCGGTATAACTTGTATGTGATTCAACCACATTACCCTGACCGTCAAGGATAAAGAGAGAAGGTACCATCTGTACGTTCATTGCACGCTTGAAATCGCCATTAGGATCCAAAAGAACCTGGAATTCCCAACCTTTTGAGTCAACAAGTGGCTTAACCTTGGCAACGTTCTGACCTTCGTCGATTGAGACGAGAATCAGTTTAACGCCAGTCTCTTCCTGCCAGTCGATATAGTTATCATTGATAGCTTCGATTTCTCGCATACAAGGCTTGCACCATGTTGCAAAAAAACTGACTATGAATGGCTTTCCATCATTCAAAAGTTCGGCTGTGTTAACCACATTACCTTCAATATCCTTAAGTTGAACCGAAGGAAGTTTTGCACTGGCTGCTACTGAAACAAGAGCCAAGAGAGCAATAAAAAGTGTTTTTTTCATAGTATTCTATATTAAATTTTTTCCAATAGATTGAGCAATTGGTATTAGCGATGAATAGAGCTGTTCAAACTGTTTCATATCCAGTTGTTGCCGTGCATCTGAGAGAGCTTTGGATGGTTCCGGGTGTATTTCTAACATCAATCCATCGATACCCATTGCCACGCTTGCTCTTGCCAGGTCTGGAACTCCGTATGCCAACCCCATAGCGTGTGAAGGATCAATGATGATTGGAAAGTTGGTGTTCTGTTTCAGCCAAGCCACTCCACAAAGGTCAAGCGTAAATCGCGTGTTTGTTTCAAACGTTCGAATGCCGCGTTCACAAAGTATAATGTCATCGTTGCCTTTGGACGAGATAAACTCGGCTGCGCTTACTAACTCTTTGACTGTAGCCGCAAAGTTTCGTTTAAGCACTATTGTTTTTTTTAATTCACCACAAGCCAAAAGAAGGTCGTTGTCAAACATACTTTTGGCTCCAATCTGGATGATGTCAGCGGTTTCTGCCACCAAATCAAGGTGCTTTGTATCACGGACTTCAGTAATAATCGTAAGACCATATTTGCGACGCATTTCCGACATTATCGCAAGCCCTTCAACGCCAAGTCCGCGGAATGTATCACACTTTGTTCTGGGTTTGAAACAACCACCTCTTAAATGCGTTAAACCCAAGCGACTAAGTGTATTACAGACAGTATCCATCTGTTCAAACGACTCAACGGCACAAGGTCCTGCAATGATAGTTGTATATTCTGTACGCTGTATCATAACATAATAAGGGCTTGCGCAGTCATAACCAACTACACAAACCCTCAATTATTATTTAAGTTTAAATACCTGAACGTGGTCAACTTCCATCACAGCTTCGCCTCCCTTCATATTCTCAGGAATGAAGGAATTGAACATAGGGAAGAGATCCTCATTTGGATTTACTGCAGATGTGCGGAATACCTCAAGGTTGTTGATGTACCAGATAAGTTCATGCTCGTTCCATTCTACCTCATAGTAGTACCAATTCTCAGGGTTAATTCCTTTTATTAATTCGTGAGTGTATTGCACATTGCCGTTTGCTGTATAATATACACCAACCTCAAGCTTTCCACCATTGTTTTTGATGATATTGATATGAGGGGTCTTATGGTCACCAACAAGCCAAAAAGCGTGGCAGACATCAGTGCTTCCCGTAAAACGCATTTTTGCACGGAAAAGACCTTTGTTTGTATGTATTGCATTGTAACCATTGACGACATCGGAGGTAAACTCGTAATCTTTCATCACAAAACCGCGAGCTGGATGCCAAGCAGAAGATTTTGCAGCCTCAGCTTTAGTGAGAATCATCATAGCACCATTGAGTTTGACATTCTTGCCTCCATTATTTGCCTGACGTTCATTGAGGAAGGAATGAACACTCTTCAGTTGGTCTGAAATATAGTGAAAACCAGGTTTCCACAAACCATCACTCAACTTGGCATACGAGAAATGGTCATCGAATACCTCAACAAAGTTATCAATGAATGAGAAACGTTTGTAGTTGCATCGCTTGAAGAATAGAATGTCTGGATTCTTTTCAAGTTCTGCCAAACGCTGCTCAGTGCGAAAATCATCAGTTGTCTCATAACGATTAGGATTAGACCAGAAGTCGTTACGTTTTTTGAAGTCTTCGGTGTTTACCTTTTTCTTGAGTTCTTCATACTCCTTGATGACGTAGGAGTCGTTGAAACGAAGATAAAGTTTATAGTCATCCGACTTCTCAAAATTCTTGAGACGTGTCAACTCTGGCGACTCTTTGACCGCTTTAGGGTCGTTCAATTTTTCAAATTCTGGCTTCTGTTTGAATGCAAGATATTCGGCAAGTGTGCCGTTCTTCTGGATTTCATAGAATCGTATGATGTCTCTGTCGGCAACAAGTTTTTCAAACTTGTGCATATCGCGATACTCCTCTGTATCTTTGTACTTACGCGATTTTAAGGCTTTCTTATTAGCTTGAAAGTCAGCCGATTTAACCTTCTCAATCAATGCGTTGTACTCTTTCAATAGGTCTGATTCGCGAACTGCTGCATAACGATTGAAATCAGCCAGAAGCTGTTTTTTCTCCTCTTCGTAACGCTCAGTGGATTGGAGCTTCCCGAAGAGTCTTTTCCAAAATAGATTCATATATTATAGTGTTAATTTGATATGTCTGTTTTAACGTGCAAAGTTACAACATTTTTCTGACTTATTGCACATTTTTCCCGATTTTTTTCTTGGAAGGTTTTGGTTTGCCTTTTTTCTCCCATTCAGCCTTCCGTTTCAGCCATTCTTCGTAATGTTTTTCCAGATAGTTATCTGCCATTATATCTCACCTTTGGTTATGGCGTTATGCATTGCAGTGGCAGCACAACGACCATCACCCATGGCAAGGATTACGGTCGCACCACCACGGACGATGTCTCCACCCGCAAAAAGCGTTGGTATAGATGATTGTAATGTATCATCGTTCACTACAATTGTTCCCTTTTTTGAGGTTTCAAGTCCCTCTACAGTGCGAGGAATGATAGGGTTTGGCGAAACACCGACCGACACAATGACCATATCTACTTTGACTAACTCGGTTTTGCCCTCTACAGGTACAGGTTTGCGACGACCCGAAGCATCAGGTTCGCCAAGTTCCATAACCTGAAGAAGCATCTCGTTAACACGACCCTTTTCGTCGCCACGGTATTCTATCGGGTTGTGGAGTGTATGGAAGTCAATACCCTCTTCCTTGGCGTGTTTCACCTCCTCAAGACGCGCAGGCATCTCCTCCTCCGAACGGCGATAGACAATCATAACCATCTCTGCACCAAGACGCTTGGCAGTACGAGCAGAGTCCATAGCAGTATTGCCTCCTCCAATCACAGCTACTCGTTTGCCTTTCAGCACAGGGGTGTCCATCTCGTCACGGGCAGCACCCATAAGGTTGACACGCGTCAGATATTCGTTTGAGCTCATCACGCCAATCAGGTTCTCACCATTGATGTTCATAAAGTTAGGCAACCCCGCACCAGATGCAACGAAGACTGCTCGGTAGCCCATCTCTTTCAACTGGTCAACAGTTATAGTCTTGCCAATGATAGTGTCAGGATTGAAGGTAACACCAAGCTGACGGAGAAGACCTATTTCGTGGTCAACGATATTGTTAGGCAGACGGAACTCAGGAATACCATATTTCAGCACACCACCAATCTCGTGAAGTGCCTCGAAAACAGAGACTTCGTAGCCACGTTTCGCCATATCACCGGCAAAGGACAGACCGCAAGGACCTGAGCCTACAACGGCAATCTTTATGCCGTTAGATGATGGGCGCTGCACCTTTCCATCTCCGTTATTACGCTCGTAGTCAGCCACGAAACGCTCAAGATAACCAATAGCAACAGCCTTTCCGCCAGTCTTCAAGTGGATACATTTGCTCTCGCACTGGCGTTCCTGTGGACAAACACGACCGCATACGGCAGGTAACGATGATGTGCGGCGAAGCACAGCTGCTGCGTCAAGGTATTGACCCTCTTGGATATGCGCAATGAACTCAGGAATAGAGATATTCACAGGACAACCTTGAACGCACTGAGGATTCTTGCAGCCCAAACAACGTTGCGCTTCCTGGCGTGCCTGTTCCTCCGTGAGTCCTTGGTTCACCTCTTCTATGCAATGGCTTCTATATTCGGGGTCAAGTTCGTTCATCTTGACTCGCTCAATCTGCATTCTCTCTTTTGCTGTCATAGTTCCGTCATTTTTGGTTCAAATATCTGTTCATAGCCTCAGCCTCAAGGTCACGGTATGCCCCAAGGCGCATCAGCATTTCGTCGAAATCAACCTTATGTGCGTCAAATTCAGGACCATCTACGCAGACAAATTTGGTCTGCCCATCGACTGTCACTCGGCATGCACCACACATTCCCGTGCCGTCAACCATAATGGTGTTGAGCGAGGCTATGGTCGGAATATCGTATTTCTTGGTCAGCAGCGAGACAAATTTCATCATTATGGCAGGACCAATCGTCACGCACATATCAACATGCTCACGGCTAATGACCATCTCTATACCGTTAGTAATGAGACCTTTGTTACCGTACGAACCGTCATCTGTCATAATAATTACCTCGTCAGATGCGGCACGCACCTGTTCCTCAAGGATAATCAGTTCTTTGGTACGTCCTGCGAGAATTGAAATGACTTTGTTGCCAGCCTCACGCATAGCCTTCATAATCGGCAACATAGGAGCCACGCCAACACCACCGCCTGCGCAGACGACTGTGCCGAACTTGCGAATCTCGGTAGCTTTGCCTAAAGGACCAACGATGTCGAGAATTGAGTCACCCTCGTTCATTTCGCAAAGACGGGTTGATGTCACACCAATCTTCTGGCAGACAAGCGTTATTGTACCTTTAACAGGGTCAGAGTCAGCGATGGTCAGAGGAATGCGCTCGCCACGCTGGTCAATCCTTATGATAACGAAATGCCCTGCTCGGCGCGCTTTCGCTATCAATGGTGCCTCAACAATAAAGGAGAACACCTTTTCCGAGAACTGTTTTTTTGACAGAATTTTGTTCATCACTATATGTTTTTCTATTGGGACGTATGATACGTCCCAAATACTTTATTTCAAAACTACAGGCGCAAATGGCATGTTCTTGCCGGATTTTGCCCCTGTGAATTCGATATTACTCAACGAGATTATTGTACCAGACTTCAATCCTTTTATAAACTTAAGTTGGTCTTCTGTGAATTTATTGCCATCTGATGAAATTTTCACACAAGTGCCTTGATTGTCATAAACACTAAGGTTAAATTTTGTGACTGTAAATGGCGCATTCAAAGGCTCAGTACCATACGAAATAACAACAGTTGCTCCTTCAAACTGAGATTTTTTTAAACCTCCTTTGTCAGCAGTCCACAATTCACCGTTTGCAAGTTTTATACAAGCAACAGGGTCTTGCAAAACACGCACCCCAAATGACATTGTACCATAAGAAGTTTTGCCATCTTTTGCATATACATTTATATTAACATCCTTGACATCGTCTGTTACACGGCAAAACCATGTGCCATCTTTGAACTCGAATGTTGCGTTTTCAGATTTAACAACCAGTTCAGATGTTGGAACTCCAGGGACTTCAATACACAGTCTGTTATCGTAACCACGATAAAGGACATTCACATCTTGGTTGGCAATAATAAGTCTATTTGACTCATTTGTAGCAGTCTGAGCATTTGCAAACAGACAAGTAAAAACAAAAAGTACAGTAAAAAACAGTTGTTTTGTGTTCATAGTCATAATGTTTTTAGTTAAATGATTATTCTTCTTGTATCTTGGTCAACGACCTCTATTTTAATCACCTGACAATCATCAGGCAACAAATCCGCTACAAGCTCTGGCCACTCCATCAGACACCATAATCCGGAATCCAGATAGTCATAAAGCCCAAAGTCAAGTGCCTCCTGCGGTGTCTTGACCCGGTAGAAATCAAAATGAAAGATTGTCCCCTCAGACGAAGGATATTCGTTGACAATGGAAAAAGTCGGGCTGTTAACCTCGTCAGGGTCAGCACCCAATGCCGTACAGATTGATTTTATCAACGTTGTTTTGCCGGCACCCATAGGGGCATCGAAACATACCAATCGTGAACCGAGCAATGGCAGAATACGTCGTGCCACTTCATCAATCTGGCTTATGTTATACTCTATTTCCATTATTTTTTGATTAGTTTAGCTGTCCGCCCGTCAACGACGATAAAATAAAGTCCCGAACCGAACGCCTGTAAATTCAAAACACGGGAAATGCCAGAGTAAGTTTCGTTATGAAGAACCTGTCCAGACGCATTATATATATAAATGTGGTGCTCACCGTCCGTAGGGCAAACCACATTAACCTCATCAACGAAAGGATTTGGCCATACGGCATTAAGCGCAACGACATCGTCAACACCCGTTTTGTCAACAATAACCCCATCTGTGCAATATACCGAATCTGCAGGAGCAATATAGTTAAAAGCATCATCACCGTAAATCGTATAGGAGAAGGTTATTACATGGTCTGTGCCGACAGACGAAGTGTCGTAAGCAGCCATTGTGTTCAGATAAACTCTTTCGTTATTTATTACACCTACAGGTTGCGATGGCGTAGTCACCTCGCACGAAGTCGTACCGTCGTATTCTTTGCTCTTAACTGCCTCACCGCCACTGGCTGTCAACTGTATATGCTTAATCTCACCGTTCATATACAGACCGTCGTCAGGTGCAGAATAATTCATTGATGAAGCACCAAATATCTCAAAATGAGAATGTATGTTCTTGCCCTGCCCTGCGTTTTTATCCTCGTATGCAGCACTTAGGGTAAAATTCACGTCATCATCTTCAACCACATTTGTAAACCAACCTGTGCTCAACACCTGCGCGTCAGATGTACCGTCATACAATTTAACTGTCTGTATTGACGTGCCTTTTGTCACAAGTTTTCGTGGAATTATCGATGACTCCATCACCGTATCGCGTGGTGGAATATAATTTTGTACATCCTCGCCCGACATACCGAAAATCACCCTCACCGGCTTGTTGTTGCCCACGTTAGGGTCAAGGAAAACACAAGTGTCGATAGTAGTCAAGATATGATGTGTCACGTAGTTACGGGCAATTCCCGAGAACTGTATCGGACATTCCACCATTCCATCATAAAGTTTGAAAGGCATAAGAACTACGCTATCACGATAAAGTTGTCGTTTCAAGATTCTGCCAGTCAACGTAGTCACTGGGTTATCCAATACATACGAAGCAGAATCAGCACCTCGCAACGTTGATGTCACTGTGATAGTGATGTTTGAGTCAGCATTGATGGTTGCATAATGAGCCTCCGTAATAACGCTGACCACATCGCCAGCAGCAACACCTGCAAGTGTTCCATTATTTACAACAGCTGCAGAATCTTTATTGTCGAACACTTTGACCGTATCTACAGCAATTCCCGTAACAGTTATATGGTTCTGAGCATATACTGACAAAGTTGTAACTACCAATAATAGTGTAAACAAGATCTTTTTCATAACACTGATATATCCTAACTATTCGAGAAAAATAGTTCACTTTCACTCAACTGACAGAGCCAGACGAAGTCCCACATCGCGACTACTACGACTTGTTGCAGCATTACCACGATATGACACCCTACACCTCATACCGAAATCATACCAACTGCCACCTCGAAAAACTTTGAACGAGCCTTCTTTTGGACCCTTAGGGTCAATTTCCTCATTTTCAGTGTAGTCGCCCTTCCAGTCGTTGCACCACTCCGAGACGTTTCCTGTCATATCATACAAACCGAAAGAATTTGGCTTTTTTTGGCGGACGTTGTGAGTTTCGTTATTGCTGTTACTGAAAAACCAGGCTACCTCGTCCAAATTCTCATCACCGCTATACTTGAAACTATCGGCATCTCCACATCTTGCTGCATACTCCCACTCAGCCTCAGTCGGCAGCCTGAAATTTATACTGGTTTTGATTTTCAACTTATCAACAAAATGCATACACTGAATCCAACTGACATTTTCGACTGGCCTATCCGCCCCTTTGAATGTTGATGGATTATGCCCCATCACAGCCTTCCACAATGCCTGGGTTACCTGTACCTCTCCAAGATAATAATCCTTGGTTATCTGCACTTTGTGTATAGGCCTCTCGTCAATATATGCCTCCGTATCATCTTTTGAAGCACCCATCCAGAACATACCTTTATTGACACGCACCATTTTGAAAGTAACGTCACCGACAGTGAAACTCCGAATTTTCTCGTCCGAATTTTCCGACTTTTTAGGCTCATCTTGTACAGCAACAGGGTGCGACTTCAACTCCTGAATCTCGCTCTGTAACGATGTAACCTCGCGCTCCAACCGTTCTTTTTCTAACGTCAACTGCGAAACCAA
The DNA here is from genome assembly GCA_018064385.1 of Candidatus Minthenecus merdequi. Taxonomy (GTDB): domain Bacteria; phylum Bacteroidota; class Bacteroidia; order Bacteroidales; family Paludibacteraceae; genus Aphodosoma; species Aphodosoma merdequi. Next base: position 1,055 of record JAGHVI010000147.1, on the reverse strand, counting down.
AACATCATTTTTCTTTTGCCTTTCGTTTGAATCATTCACATGACGACTATACATGTCTGACCAACCATTGAAATTTTTCCAGTTGTTTTTTGCCACAGCCAACATTCGCTCGTCATATTTACCGGTTAGCGCATAGGCTGGATAGAACCTCCATCCACACTTCAAGCAGAAACGATCTGTTATCGGTCCTTTATTTCCACATATTGGGCAAGTCCTTTCTGATTCACCAATCTGCATTTTCATCTGAATTATTTCATTACAGATTTTTGTTGCTTCTGCCTCGTGAAGCACATAACTTCTCTCGCGTTCAGCTATATTTTGCAACACTAACCTCTTTTCTTCTTCGCGCTTCAGTTTTGCAAGTCTTGCCTCTTCATCTTTCAGTTTGTTATCATACTCTTCCAACCCCTCTTTTATGGCTTTCAGCAGCGAATAAAATGCAGCGTCAGGTTTAGTATAATAGTCGATATAGTCAAAGCAATTCACCAAAATACGAAATCTCTTGTTGTATGGTGTATCATCTACAAGAAACGGAATCACCAATTTGTGTTCGTCAATAGCCTCCTTAATTTCGCCTGGTGTATAGTCTGATTCGTTCGAATTTAAGGAAGAAATAAAAAGAAGAATCTTGGATTCAGATATTGCATCAGTGATAAGTTCAGCGAACTGTGCTCCACTGTAGATACCTTCTTTATCAATCCAATGCGAAATTTTATTAGCTGTAAGAAAGTCTGTTATCCGCGTAATAATATTTCCTTCGATGACATTTCCGTCAACATCAACATAGTCTTTTCGACTATAACTGATAAAAACGTCGTACTTAGTCTCTTTAATCATAATCCACTAAATTAAGTAAGGTGAGTTTCTTTAAAAGGGTGGTTCTATTAATTAGGTTGAGAAGATTTTGAAGTTTATTTGTCTCTCATCTTTATCTATTTAACTAAACGGTGAATGTATAGAACTCACCTTAGATTTATGAGCGCAAAGTTACAACTTTTTTGTCATATAACCATCGTTTTCGTTGTTTTTTTTATAAAATAATTCAAGTTTCACAT
>JAGHVI010000227.1 GCA_018064385.1 Candidatus Minthenecus merdequi | reverse complement strand
CAGTCGGTCACAATGCCCGCATTGCTTCCTTCCTCCGCACAGCAATCTGCTAAAAATAAACTTCAAAATCGTCTCAACCTAATTAATAGAACCACCCTTAAAATCGGGGGCAAAGTTACGAATAATTTTTGGAATGAGCAAAACAAATAAGAGGTTTATTATTAATTAACAAAAAAAAGAAGTGGGTTAAGAAGAATTAACCACTCGCAGTTTTTTTCAGATGACCTAACACTTAGGGTGCTCAAAGTTGGATTAAAGAACCACCCTATAAGTGATTGATAATCATATTCACTGTCCGTATGGAGTAGGTTGTGCAAAGGTAAGAAGTTTTTTGGATATATGCAAGGGTTTTTGAAGTTATTTCTTAATAAATTACACCGCAACGCGGCATAACAAACATATGATGATTGTTGTGCCGCGTTGCGGTGTATTTCGGGCTGAAAGTTAGGGTGCTATGATGTCGTCGAGCGTGATAGGAGAGAGGTGTTTAACGGTTGTCGGGGAGAGGTGTTTTGTGGAGGAAAAGACAAAGGAAGAAAGGAATCAAAGTTGAGCCCTGCAAGAAACGCAAAGGCATTTCGATGAGCATAAGAAGAAGAATAGCAACAGAAAAGACAAAAGCAGAGTAAGAGCGACGACGGATTGACATAACAAAAGTAAGAATAACCATAGAAACAGCAAATATGAAGCCAACCAATCCACTCTGCATCCAGTCACCAATAAACTGATTATGAGCATATATATTATCAAAACACAATCCAGGCCAAGGATAACCAATGACAGAACTGACATACTCGTGCATAGTTCCGCCGAGACCTGTGCCAGTGAAAGGGTAGATGCGTATAAAATCGAACGCAGCGTTCCAAAGGCGGTTTCGCTCAACGTCATTCATGTAAGGATATAAGAAATCGGGTCTAAGCATAAAAGCAGCAACGACCAAAAGCAAGCCAACCGCAATCAAAGAATAAACGACCTTGCGATGCTGCCATAACAGGTAGAATGTTGATAACACAAATACAATTAGCACCATAACAATACCAATGCGAGATTGTGCAATGAACTGAAGGAGAAGAATGACAAACTCACCAAAAAAGAATTCCACCCAACTGATTACGCAATGCTTGACCAAGAAAAACCCAGTGACAGCAGCCGCAACAGCCCAAATTGCATTGAAAGAAGGATGTCCCATACCATTCCAAGCATAAAGCATATTGAAAGGGAACTGCTCAACGCCATCAATGAATATATTATCCTTGAACATAGTGATTTGCAAATGGAATAGTTCGCTGACTTGGTGACGGATGACGGTCACCTCGTAGATGCAACTGAGGAAAGAGAGAAGGACAGCCATAAGGGCAATGCGCCAATACAACTTCATTATTTCATTACGTTCGTCAACGGAGAGAGTGAAAGCAAGAAACATTGCCGGATATGTCACCATAGGGAGGAAATTGCCAGCAAACTTCTTGCCATAATGCAAGTCGGGAGTCCAAGCCAGTGTAATGAGATTCCACACAATGTACAATGGCACAATCCAATACTCCCACAAAGGACGTCGATAGGTTCGATTGCGGTCAAGAATGAAATAGACGATAGTGGTCAGGAAGAAGACGAACTGTGTATCAATGAAACAACGAAGACGATGGACGATTGTTGAAGAGAGCAAAGCAAGGCCAAAAAGAAGGACTTTGCGGTCGGTTTCGAGGGTACGGAAATGGTGGCTGAACAAATACATAAAAAAAGGCACAGAAAGTGCAGCAAGCGAAATTACCCACATTACAGGTCGGTAAGGGTCAGTGTCAACCATAATGCCAACGGTTGGTTGCCAAAGCATAACGCTTATGTACCAAAGTACTGAGATTCCGAGGAAAGCGAGAACGACATACAAGCCCTCACGTTCGGTGATATTCTTGAGATTATTCATTTGCGATGCTTCCAAAATTTGCGCCACTCGCGAATGGCAATGGTTGTACATTGAGTCGGGTCAAAACCCCGTTGGCGAGCGTAAGCAGAGGCTACTCGTTCCAAAAGAGACTCGTTCCCCCAAAGTCGTGCAAAATTGCGACAGCCACGTTCGAGCGAGACGTCACCGAAACGCATTCGGTTGATGTCAACCAACTCAATACGCCACTGGTTGTCAATACGGTCAAAAAGAATGTTGCCAGGCGAGAAATCCTTGTGCAGTATTCCACAATCATTCATCTTGCCTGCCATTTCGCCGAGCATATCAAGGAGTTCTTCGTAGCCTTCGATGCTATGTTGCCTGAACTCGTAAAAACGATGTTGAAGAGGGCTGCAAAGAGTTATGAGATAGGAGTATCCGAGCAAACGGCCTTCGAGGATGCAGGCTACAACTTCGGGTGTAGCAAAGCCTTTTCGACAGAGAAGTTCTGCGTTGTAGTAGGCACGTAGCACTTTGGGTTGACGGAAAAAAGAGTATATAAGATTGTTAGGGAAACGAGGTTTATGATAACGCTTGACACAAAAAGCCACACCATTGTGGTCAATCCGACGAATCTCGTTGCGAGCTTTGTAAAGGATTTCGCCTGATTGGGAGAAAACAGAAGGGATTGTGTTGATCCAATCTTTCAAATCAGAATATTTTTCGTTGATGATAACCACGGTAATGCAATTTATTTTTAGTTAGAAACAGATTATTGTGAAAAAAGATTGTAACTTTGCTTTGCTAACTTATAGAACCACCCTTTATAGAACTCACCTAAATCCTGGCAGTTCTATCAATATATTGTTTGGTCATAGAAATCGAACAGGTTGAGTTGTCTGACAGTGTCTTTTATTGTGGATGTCTGATTCTTCTTGTTTTTACAAACCACTAACTGAGACTGTTTGCTCATTATCTCTCGAACATCGAAGAGGCAATCAGCTGTTTGTGAAGGATATACCGTTTGAATGTCGTTGAACAGACGAATGAGGGAACGACCTACAGCCCAAGCAAGATTGACAGGAACGGCATTACCGATTTGTTTGTATTTTTCGGTTATTGTACCTTGAAAACACCAACTGTCAGGGAAAGTCTGTATTCGAGCATATTCACGTACGGTGAGAGGACGAGTCTCAAGAGGATGGCAACGCTCAGTCTGTTTTTGGCAAGGGGAGCATGTGAGAGTCAGTGACGGTTCATCCAAAGACAATCTTCTTGCCATACCAGTTTTGCCACCTCCAAGCAGCCAGCTACCGCCCATAAACTCCTTTGCGGTATCTTCAGGCAAATCGCGCCAATCCCCACCTTGCGGTACAAGTTCAAGTACTTTCTGTTTCTTTGCCGGGTATTTAACGCCTTCAGATTTAGGCACATCACTATCAAAAATAACTCCTTTATAAAGAGCGTCACGCAATGTAAGAACTCTTTCGTATGGTGTTGGCCAATGAAATTGTACTTTGTCAACGATATCGTTACGAATGGCTATCAATATCAATCGTTCACGTTTTTGCGGCACTTGATACATAATTGCCTTAAGAATCTGTGGTTCTACCAAGGAATATCCTAACTCAGCGATAGTATTCTTTATAGTCTCAAATGTTCTTCCTTCATCATGCGAAATTAATCCCTTGACATTTTCACCCAAGAAAACCAGCGGCTGTATTTCTTTTACCGCTCTTGCCAGTTCGAAAAACAGTGTACCTCTCGTATCATTGAAACCTGCCTGTTTTCCAGCATACGAGAATGCCTGGCAAGGGAATCCCCCGGACAGAAAATCAATCTTGCCTCGTAATGGAGTGAAATCAATGTGTCTCACATCACCTTCCAACACATTCCAATCTGGTCTGTTCGTTCTTAAAGTATTGCACGCAAAGGTTTCAAACTCATTCAAAAGAACGTGGTGAAAACCTGCGAGCGACAAACCGAGTGCCAATCCACCTCCACCTGCAAACAATTCAATAGAGTTATATTGCCGTATAGGTGTGACCTTAATCTCTTCGTCCCATCTGTTGTCCAACATCAACTTCACATCCGGTATCGAAGCGAGTTGTTCCATATCAAACCCGGGAGTACCATTGACAACAACTGAAGGATAAACCTTATTGTCTAACCATTTCTGAACCGTGTGATTGGAAGTTCCTGTCAATGCAGCCAGATTATTTACTGATATAAACCTCATATATCAAAGGCTTCCATTTTTGTTGATTTTAATTCTTATTTCGTCGGCAATCTGTCTTATCTTTTGGTTAATCAACGAACAGCCATTAAATGCAGGTTCATCAGCGACCTCACCGAATGCTTTTGCGAGCCTATAATAAAAATCCTTATCACCGGTCAGATGCTCCCAGAACTCTTCTCCATAGTAAACAGAATACTCTGCCTCCTCAACAGCACTATAAAATGTTGTCAATGGTCTTTCGCCATACAATACACCTAAGACAACGTCACATCTATTGATTGACAGACCATTGGTTTTGGCAAGTGTCCTGAAATCTTTGAAATGTTTTAATATGGTTGGGACATCATCTTTGTTGATTGTATTTGGGCCAGCCTTGCACTGACAATATTTTGTTTTACCATCAATCGCATCTGTAAATTCCAAATCAAAACCAGGAGAAACAGACCCTTTACCTGCCACTTGTTTGAGAGTAGCAATAAATTTTTGCAATTGAGCGCCGAATGTAGTATTGAAACTTGTGCCTAACACTCTTGGATAGACCAAAGCCTTAGCCATTGACTCTGGTTCTGTATTTCCACAAAGAAAAACTGCTAAATAATTTATTGAAAAAGGATTGATGTCAAAACTCGCAAGTGAGAGTTTTTCAACATTCTTTCTATGGTTTACAATAATCTTAGACCTAAAGTATTCTTTTGCACTTTCGATGATTTGTTGTTTTTGTAATTCGTCCATAATAAAATCATAATTTGGTTATGGGTAGTTCTATTAAGGGTTGTTCCTTTTGAAATACCTGATTATGTGCAACTTCAGTTATATTCCTTTTTTGTTGATGACAAATCGTCATAGGTGTTGCAAAGGTACGAATTTTTTTTCACAATTATCTATTTCTATCTAAAAAAAAAATTGTAACTTTGCAGCGTGATTGATGAGGTCGTCAACAAAGAAGAAATATAAGGGTGGTTCTATTAATTATGTTTTTAAGTTACAAGGCGAATGGTTCATAATTGGACGCTTTTGAATTTATTTTTGCATCTTGCTGCTTGTCAGTCGGTCACAATGCCCGCATTGCT
>JAGHVI010000047.1 GCA_018064385.1 Candidatus Minthenecus merdequi | reverse complement strand
CAGTCGGTCACATAGCCCGCTATGCTCCCTTCTTCCGCACAGCAATCTGCTCAAAACAAACTTCAAAAACCCTCAAAATGAATTTATAGAACTCACCTTAATTTTTAGTCGTTTATGGCAGTCCTGGTCGATGTTATGATTCCTGTGTTTAACGGTATGCCGGAGTTGCGTCGTTCTGTGCAGTCTGTGATGAACCAGTCGATGAAGGAGTGGCATTGCGTGGTGTGCGATGATGGTTCGACAGATGGGACAGCGGATTTCCTGAATGAACTGAAGAACGATGAGCGGTTTACAATTCTGCGTAACATAAGAAATATGGGCAGAGGAGTGACGAGACAAAGAATTCTGGAGGTGTGTACTGCTCCGTATGTTTGTATGTTGGACGCTGGAGACGTGATGCACCCAGAGCGTTTGGAAAGACAGGTGGAGTTCTTGGAACAGAATAATGAAGTGGGGTTTGTGGCTTCGGGTATGCTGTCGTTCGGTACTATGTCAAAACTATTGAGGGTGCGGGGTTTTCATAATGGACAAATAGAGACGTACAAAAGACACGGGCAGGTGTGTTTCGCTACGTCGATGTTCAGAAGAGATGTGGCAAGGCGTGAGGATGTTTCGTTTGGGGAGTTGAGAATGTGTGAGGATTCGTTTTTCCTTGAGCGTTACGCAAGACATAACCCAAAGTTTTTTGTAATTCCGATGGTGCTTTACTATTATAATGAATTTGACAATACGAGCAGATTGGACGTTTTGAAGAATTATGTCTATCTTGTCGGTGTGGGGTTGCGCATCGGAAGCATTGGTATGGTTGCAAGGAATATGGCAAAGATGGCGGTGTCGATGATGGAACTGCCGTTTGTACCGATGGAAAGACGTTTTGCAAGAAGAGGTCGTGAAGCAACAATCGACGAAAGAGCAGAGTATGAAAGATTATTCAGTGAGTCCTATAAATTCACCATTTAGAAAGCCACTACCTTTACCAACAAAAATCTAACGAAATGACAGAACATGAATTGCTGAAAATAAGAGATTTAGCGGAGCACACCGTGGTGCAACTTAAGGAGCGACTCACCCGAGAGTGTCGGCAGGAAGTCGCAGAGGAGATGGTGTGCCAGTCCAATGGCAAGGGCGGAATGATTATCATCGGCATTAACGACAAAACTGGTCGCATTAATCCGTTGTCATTCATAGAATTGCAGGAAACCAATCAGAACCTGAGTGCCATTGCCAAAGACAGTGTGGTGCCGGGAATAGACATAGTCACAGAAAACGTATCCGTACAGGGTGGAGCAGTAGTTGTAGCCACTATACATCGAGGAGTCAACATCCCCTATAGGGACAGCAAAGGCATAGTGTGGGTCAAGAACGGAGGCGACAAGAAACGCGTCACCGACAACGACCAGTTGGCTATGATGATGGCCGATGGCGGCAGCTTTCATCCAGACATGGCAGCAGTTCCCCTCACCAGCATCAAAGACCTTGATGAAGAACTGCTGAAAGCATATCTCCTGTCCAGATTCTCCTCCACCTTCAACCAATTGGGCATCGATGGTCAGACCGTCAAAACCTGGACAGCAGACCAAGTATGCCTCAAAGCCCTCGGCAACATCAAATGCGAACAGTTGCTGAGTAACCTTGGTCTAATGACAGACGATGGTAGCATGACCATAGCAGGCTTGATGCTACTTGGGAAATACCCGCAAAAATGGCTTCCTACCTTCACTGTAAGATGTGTCAGCTTTGTTGGTAACAGTCTGGCTGGCTCCCTGTTCCGTGACAAGAGTGATTCATCGGCAGACGGCAGCATTCCTCACCTCTACCGCTATGCGATGTCGTTCCTTCAGCGAAACCTTAAAAGCGTACAACAGACCTCAGGATTCAATACCCCTGGAACACTCGAAATACCCGAAGGTGCCCTTACGGAAGTAGTGTCCAATGCCTTGGTTCACAGATCTTACGTCAAGAAAGTCCCAGTAAGGATATTCATATTCGACAACCGAGTGGAAATCCACAGCCCTGGACTGCTTCCAGATGGAATGGATGTAGAAACACTCAGACGAGGCACATCCCGTCCTGTCAACGAACTCCTCTTTAACCATGCCATACACCTACTGCCATTCACTGGCGTTGGGACAGGAATACTTCGAGCTCTGGATTTGGAGCAGGATATGATGATGGTAAATGACGAAACAACCCAAGAGTTCATAATTACATTCCGCAGACCAGAAACTAACCAAGTAGCTAACCAAGAGACTAACCAAGTAGCTAACCAGGAAACTAACCAAGTAGCTAACCAAGAAACTAACCAAGTAGCTAACCAAGAAACTAACCAAGTAGCTAACCAAGAAATTAACCAAGTAGTTAACCAAGAAACTAACCAAGAAACTAACCAAGAAACTAACCAAGTAGTTAACCAAGAAACTAACCAAGTAACAAGCGTTAAGAGATTGACCAGGAAAGACTTGACGGGACAGCAGAAAGATATCATTAACTTCTGCGCTATACCAAGAACCGCACAGGAAATAATGGACCATATCGGCTTGACAAATCAGTCGGTCAACCGCAAGCAGCACCTGCAGTCCCTCATCGAAGCCGGCTTCATCGAGATGACCAATCCCGAATCGCCAACTGCCCGCAACCAGAAATACAGAAAAGTAAGATGAATTTGACAATACGAGCAGATTGGACGTTTTGAAGAATTATGTCTATCTTGTCGGTGTGGGGTTGCGCATAGGAAGCATTGGTATGGTTGCAAGGAATATGGCTAAGATGGCGGTGTCGATGATGGAACTGCCGTTTGTACCGATGGAAAGACGTTTTGCAAGAAGAGGTCGTGAAGCAACAACCGACGAAAGAACAGAGTATGAAAGATTATTCAGCGAGTAACAGAAGAGTGGCAAAAAACGCCATGGCTCTATATTTCCGCACCTTCGTTACGATAGTTGTGGGATTATATACTGGGCGTGTTATGCTGGAAGCATTGGGTGTGGATAACTACGGCATCAACAATGTTGTTGGCGGTATCGTGGCGATGTCTTCGCTTATTACCGCGACAATGTCTCAAGCCATATCACGCTACATAACATACGCATTGGGAAAAGGCGATAGAGACAATCTGAAAACAATGTTTTCTACTTCCGTCAATGCCCAGATAATAATGTCTGTCATTGCGGTTGTAGTGCTTGAAATATTCGGATTGTGGTTCCTCAAAAGCGGAGCAAATATACCGGAAGGGAGAGAAACAGCTGCTTTCTGGGTGTTCCAGTGTTCTTTAATAATTCTTGTAATAGGACTTGTCAGTTCACCATACAATTCGCTCATTATTGCTCATGAAAAGATGGGCGTATATGCATACGTGAGTATAGCTGAGGCAATACTTAAATTGGCAGTTTGCTATGCTATTATTGCATTCGATGGAGATAGGCTCATCTTGTTTGCCATACTTCATGTGATAATAGCATTGTCCTTTAGACTTTTCTACGGCTGGTATTGCGGAAAACACTTCGAAGAGTCGCGTTATTCAGTGAAGGTGTTTGACAAAAGATTGCTGAAAGAATTGACTTTTTTCAGCGGGTGGAATTTGGTAAACAATGGGGCTTATATTTTCGCTACACAAGGCGTGAATATGCTGGTGAATGTGTTCTTCGGTGTGGCATTCAATGCGGCAAGAGGAATAGCTGGTCAGGTTAATTCCGCTGTGCAAGGCTTCGTTAATAGTTTTACAGTGGCATTTTCTCCTCAGATTACGAAGTCGTATGCTGCGGACGATAAGGAATATGCAATTCATTTGGGCAACAGAGGAACTAAGTTCACTTGGTTGATGATGTATCTTTTCGTTGTGCCTATCTGCTGTGAAGCAGATACTCTTTTGGATTTGTGGCTTGGTGAAGCTCCAGAGTGGTCTGCTTTGTTTTTGCGTTTTACTATGTTTGAATCGTTGGCAGTTTGTTCGGGACAAAACCTTTTCCGTCTTATTCAAGCAGATGGCAGAATTCAGAAATATACTATTCATGCAGCTATAACAGCTGGGCTGATATTCCCAGTCACGTGGCTTGTATATTATTTGGGGGCTCCAGCTTGGATGTCGTACGTGATATTCATCATTGATTTCTTTACATTAAATCTTGTACGTTTCTATGACTTGAAGAGGTTGATGAAGTTCTCCATCCGGCAACATCTTCGTGAGGCAATATTTCCTTGTATAATAGTATCCATAGCATCATTTATTGTTCCTCTTATCGTCTGTCATTTTATGGAAGCAGGAGTACTTCGCTTCTTGATAAATGTGCCAGTAGCTGTATTATGGACGGGGTTGTGTTGCATTTTATTTGGACTAACTAAGAATGAACG
>JAGHVI010000160.1 GCA_018064385.1 Candidatus Minthenecus merdequi | reverse complement strand
GATTGCTGTGCGGAAGAAGGGAGCATAGCGGGCTATGTGACCGACTGACAATCAGCAAGATGTCAAAAGAAACTTCAAAAACACCAAAAAGTTTATTTGTTACTTTCTTTATATTTCTTTCTTAATGGTGAATTTTTAGAACTCACCTTATATTCCTTTTTTTTGACGATAAAACATCATGCGTGCTGTAAAGGTACGGATTTTCCTTTGATATAAGCAAGAGTTTTGAAAAAATGTAGATAAAAAAGGTGAGTCCTGTAAAAACTCACCTTGTTTTCATTCCTGAATAATTTCGTTCTATCTGACTGTCTGCATATTCACGCTCGATAAGCAGTTTCTTTTTTGACTTGATATGCGAACCTATGTCATACATATCGTCAATCAATATAGACTCAACAATAGCTCTTAGACCTCGAGCTCCTAACTTATACTCCATGGCTCGTTCCACGATAAGGTCTAAAGCTGCATCCTCAAACTCTAAATTCACACCATCCATCGCAAATAGTTTTGTGTATTGACGTACTATAGAGTTCTTTGGCTCCACCAAAATACGACGCAATGCCTCTTTGTCTAATGGGTCAAGGTGCGTCAATATAGGCAAACGACCCACAATTTCCGGTATAAGACCAAACGATTTGAGATCCTGTGGCGCTATGTACTGCAACAAGTTGTCGTTGTCGTATTTCTGCGAATTATTATGTTCAAAACCTACCACATGGCGGTTCAGACGCATAGCTATCTTGCGCTCTATGCCATCAAAAGCACCTCCGCAAATGAAAAGGATATTCTTCGTATCCACCTCTATGAATTTCTGCTCGGGGTGTTTTCTTCCTCCTTGCGGTGGAACGTTTACCACACTGCCCTCCAACAGTTTCAACAAACCTTGCTGCACACCTTCGCCACCCACATCACGGGTGATTGAAGGATTGTCTGCTTTGCGGGATATTTTGTCTATCTCGTCGATGAAGACTATACCTCGTTGCGCACTCTCAACATCATAGTCGCATGCCTGCAACAGTCGTACCAACAACGACTCTACATCCTCGCCTACATAACCGGCCTCAGTCAGTACTGTTGCATCTACCATAGCAAAAGGCACGTTCAATTTGCGTGCAATAGTCCTTGCCATCAATGTCTTGCCTGTACCTGTCCGTCCCACCAGTATCACATTCGATTTCTCAATCTCTGTCTCGTTTTTGTCCTTTGGTTGCAATATACGCTTGTAGTGGTTATAAACAGCCACCGAAAGATATTTTTTTGCATCGTCCTGACCGATTACATATTGGTCAAGAAACTCTTTAATCTCGTTAGGTTTAGGCAGTTTCCCTTTGTTAAGTGTGTATTTGGAAGTGGCTTTCTCAGCTCGATTCTCGTCAAAGACTCCAATTGCTAGACGCACACAATCTTCGCATATCAGCGAACCATCTACGCCAGTCAACAAAAGACCAGCTTCTGTGTATGACCTGCCACAAAACGAACAGGTTTGTTCATCACTCTTTCTCCTTGGCATTAGGCTTCTTTTTTTGTCAGTATTTTGTCTATCATTCCATACTCTAATGCCTCTTTCGAAGTCATCCAGTAGTCTCGGTCTGAATCTTTCATAACCTTCTCAAAACTCTGCCCTGAGTGGTTTGAGATTATCTGATATAATTCATCGCGTAACAGCATAATCTGCTTGTAGTTTATCTCCATATCTGCTGCCTGTCCCTGCATTCCTCCCATTGGCTGGTGTATCATCACTCGCGAATGTGGCAGTGCACAACGTTTGCCTTTCTCGCCTGCCACCAACAATACTGCTGCCATTGATGCTGCCATTCCTGTGCATATCGTTGACACCTTCGAACCTATTATCTGCATCGTGTCATATATTCCCAATCCCGCATGCACTGAACCGCCTGGACTGTTTATATAAATGGATATGTCTTTGCCTTGGTCCGATGTGTCGAGAAATAGTAACTGTGCTTGTATTACGTTGGCTACATAGTCGTTAATCGGTGTGCCGAGGAATATGATACGATCCATCATCAGTCGCGAAAACACATCCATCTGCGTGACATTCAACTGACGCTCCTCAAGAATAGATGGTGAGATGTAGCCACTGTCACTCATATATTTGTCCAAACCATTGCTGTTGAATCCAAGGTCTGATGTGGCAAATTTAAGAAATTCTTTTCTTGTATCCATTGTTTTTTTGGTTATATTATCGCGTTAACATAAATTTGACGGCAAGTCCAACATCGCATGTCTCAACAGGATAAGAGGTCGAAATGTATGGCGCATTGTTCTGATAGTCGCAGTACAGTTTAAACGACAACATTGACGAGAATACATATTCAGCCGATAGTTTGAACCCGAAGGTTTTGTTACCATTCGTAGCCTGTGTTGTAAAGGTTTCGTCCATCTTACGCAATAATGTGGCAACATCTTTTATCGAAAAGTCGCATCGCAGTGTCAGGTCGTTCTTGACTTTCTTTGTCTTACTTTGTTTCAATTTTATCATTACATCAAAGTCTTTCAGCACATAGCCAACACCGATAACCCACTCGTTGTTCTTTGCCTCCATAATCTGGCTTGCCGATACGTTAAGTGTCAAGGTTCGCTGACGTTTGTATTCGACTTTGGCTGTGAATGAGTTTTTGAACGCCATATCCACACCGATGAGTGGATTGAGCGATTCTGTGATGTTGACCGAAGTGATGTTGTACTGCGAAGATGGCACAGGATTGCCAGTTGTCACATCTTTGATGAAACCTCTGTTCCCGCCTATGGACGCATAGTTGGTGTAGGAGTTGTACGACCCAACATTGTATGTACACTGGTATGCATGTGTCAATGTGAAACTCTTGAAGACTTTCTGCATTGATTTCAATTTACCCAAACCATCGTATGTTACCTTCCAGTTTGGCAGCATTGCAAGAAATCCAGGGAAGATGTCCAATGCCTGTTTGCCTGGACTCGTACCCGAATATGCAGCCAAAAAGGCAGGAATCAGCACATCTGCTGAGTTCTTATTGACTCCACCATTGTCACGATTATACGTCTGTCCTGCCAACCGATGGTTCTCCATAAAGTTGCTCGTCGGATATACCGAACCTGCGTACTGATTTTCTATCCTGTTTGCTATTATCTCACGATTCTCAAGGAATGTCTCGAATGTCTTGTTCTTGTAGTTGTTTTCTGCTTTGCCCGAACTTACGAAGGTCGAAGCTAACATACACGTCGTCATTCTGAATGTTCCCGAATAGGTCATTGGTGGTGCTCCCCCTGACAATTGCTGCGTCGAAATCATCTCGGATTGTACACGCTTGGACTCTAACTCTATCTTGAAGTTTGGCACTGGCTCTAATGATAGTTTTATGTCAAGGTCTGATGTCTTGTTGACCGTTGATTGCGTGACAATAGAACCATCCATTATAACCCAACCATTCTCCATACAACTCTTGACGTATTCTTCGTTAGGTATTCCAAATGCAAAGGCTAGTCCTGGCTTTAATTTGCCGTCAACAGATGTCTGCCCAAAGAATTTACCGCCACCATTATATCCAGGTATGGCAACACTGCTGGAACCTTTGTATGCCACCTGAAGTTTGCGTACCAACATCAATATCCTTACACCATAAATTTCAGCCAGCTCTTTGGACGATAATACATTAGGGTCTTTCGTCTTGATGGTCATCTTGACTGAATCAAGGCTTATGCGATTCTTTTTTATCTCGATGTTGTTGTTGTCTATGATACGGTATTTAACATCTATGGTCCTCCCTCGACTGTTCACGAACGAGACATTCAACTTGGAACTGTTCAATTTGTGGTTTATCTTCACCGTCGTAGTGTCTGACACCTTTATGGTCTTAACAAAGGTTTTTTCTTTGAAATTTGACCTATTCCTTCCTCCTCGTCCCATAGACCGTTGCTGAAGTTTGTTGTTCAAGTCTTTGACATACTTGGATTTACCATACAATGTTGCAAAGTTCAATTGTCCATCTGCCTGCCATTGCGCCAAATTGGAAATAGTGTTACCCATCCACTGCTGGTCGTCTATCGATATACCAGCAGTCCAATTGTAGGTTGCTGAATATTGAGCCTTGGCTGTAATCCAGTCCATCTCAGGCAGTTTGTTGATTGGCACATTCCAAGTTGCTGTGAACGTCTGCTGGTATGCCAATGGTCGTCCTCCTTCGGCTATGCTTCGACGAATTGTGTCTTTCCATTGCTCGTATTCGTCTGGAAATAATTTTTTGTTTACTGGATTGTATTTGGTTTCGTCGTAACGACTGTTGGTGTTTGTCTGCAACTGAAGCGACAGGTTTTTCGTTATGTCGTATTTTATCTGGAAGTTACGAGACCAAGTGAAGTCTTTTGAGCAGGATAACAGCGAGTTGCGAGGGTCGCGAAAATCAATACCCATCGCGCCTGTCAAGTCTCGCAATTGTGTCTCCTGATACATCCTCACAACATTGACGTTGAACGCAAGTATCGAAGGTTCATAATTCAATCCCCATTCGGTTAATATCTTCCATTTAGTAAGTTTTTTGTTTGTCTTGAATGGTTCCCACGGCTCAGGGGTTGTCGAGAAGTTGTAGTTGAACTGTGCATTATGGTTGTTCGTAAAGTCTCGCTCTGTCTCAGGGTCAAGGTCTTTTGTCTGTGTAAATGCGTATGAAAGCGAGAAGTTGCCTGGATCCCAAACTCTTGGTTTCTTGCCACGTAGGTCTATCTTCATATTCGTGATGTTGAAACTCTGCGTAATGTTTCGTTCTAACGACAGAGACTTTAACGAGTCACGCTGTTCTTTCGTTTCAAGTGCTTTTAACGCATCTTTTAGTTTTATATCCTCGTCCGTAGGATTGTATAATGGCAATCGTTGCTCCTCACCGTAACTGTAATAGACTGGTATGTGCATATTGACTTTGTCTGGCACAAATCGTCCAAAATCCCACTGCGCTGAGAGGTTTATTTGCGTCAGGTCGTCCATTCTTCGTTCGTTTAGCGACTGTTCCAACGAACCATAGCCTGCCTGCTCGTAACGCGCCGAAATATTGAATGAACCTACATCCGAAAAGTTTATACCAACATTGCCTGTCACTGCCCACGAAGCTTTTTCATCAAATTCGGTCAGTCGCAATTCGTTGACCCAAATCTCTATGCTCTTGACTGCGTTGGCATGGTTGCGCACACCTATCATCATTGTCTTGACCTCTCCAAGGTTTGGATTGCCCACAACGGTTATTTTGTTCTGCATATTGTCTGGGTCGTACTCCGAATATGCAGTAGCCATCGAACCACGAGTTTTGCGCAACGATGCATTGCGTCTGTTTTTGACTTCTGTCAATAAGGAGAGCGCAAAGTCAAACATATTCGAGTTTGGCCAAACATTTTCGTCCCACTTCACATAATGTCCTGGAGGTGTGAGTTTCAATGGAATCTCGTATTCATAATAGTTCTGTGTCTGGTCTGAACCTATTCTCAAAAAGACTGTGCATTCGTAATCTTTCAAGTCTGTCGAGTCATAGTCAAATGCATCATATACAGCCTCGGCATGTGTAAACATCTGAATGCGTTTGTAGCGTCGCATATCATAGCGAAGATTCTTATAAACCGCCCTTGCATCCTCTGGCGCTAATCCCATAACCTTTATGAGCATAGACTGCTCGTTCTGCTCTGTCAACTGTGGCTGACTTGGATCCGTGGAACGAGTAACATCTGGTGGAAGAACGTAATTGACTGGCTTTTTGTTGTCATTTTCTTCTATATTAACTGATGTCACGTCCATCGACGCTGTGTTCATAGGTGGATTGTTTGGATCATACAATGGTTTCGAGTAGTGTTTCCACTCTCCTCGCACAAGTTCGAGCGTGCCAAATCGAAGATGCATCTCTTTCTGAAACCCTGTCATATACATTCTCGCAAAGCGAATACTGCGGAAGTTGTTGATTGAACCTACTCTGTTGGAGTATGAACTGATTGGTATCTTGAACTGATACCAAGTCACCTTACTCTTCGTTCCGTCTGCCATTTCTACTTCGGTGACAATCTCGTCAACTATGTTGTTTTTGCCAACCATCATATCTTCGTGACGAATAGAAACTTTGTACTCAAAGTATTTTTCGTATTCATTCAAGGTGTTGTCTTGATTGACATCCTCTGCATCAGGTACAGTGGTGGCTGATGTCGAATATGACTCGGAAGTGTTGTCCGAAGCCGGCGAGTTGCCCTCTGGGTTATTGTAGTATTTATAACGTGACAAAATGCCGCGCCCCTCACTGTCATAGTCTGAACCGCGGAAATGATGATAGTTATCACTGGCTGGGTCGTTGATTGGTGAATATGGGTCAGATTCCATCTGAGACACAAGCGAAGGCGTAAGTTTTGCCTTGAGACCTGCAACAAATGATGAGTATGTCGAAAAGTTCTGCTCATCTTCTGTGCGAAGACCGTCAAGTCCAACATCCTGGTATTTGCGTGAGTCTAAAGAACCATCAAATGCCAATACAGTTGACTGCGTCGTCGGTACACGCCCCCAAATGGTACGCGAGGTGTTTGTTGTGTCACCATTTATAGGCATACCATTCTCGAAGAATTTCTTTCCATCTTTCAATATGTCCTCACTTACATCGCCAAGATTGAAGTAAAGGTCTCCTCCCTTATCTGTTCCCATTGTGTCGTTGACAAATGGATCCATCATCCAGAACTTAATGTATTGTATGTTGGCTGTCTCGAAATCAGATGTTTCCAAACGACGGAACATACCACCCCAGCGTTTCGTTGGAAAGTTCAACTTACCCGTCGATGGGTCAACATCTAAACTAAGGTTGTATGGGCCTCGCTCTTCTGGATAAAAACTGATGTTCAGCACAGGAAGTGTGGAGGATTGACCTACGATAGACTCTTTGTTAGGGAAGAGTTCCTGTTCAATGACTTCACGGGTTAAGTGATTACTCAACTGTTTTTTGTCGGAACGAAGATGATTCGGTGTTTGGCTGTTGTCTCGGTTGAAAACAGTATTGTCTATGACATACCAATTGAACCTTGCTCGATTTTCCCCATATTCTACGTTATTCGTCTTAGTCGCTTCAGGGAATCTGCCGTTTTCGTCGTATGGAGTTGCACAGAGTCTCCAATAGTATGGATAGCGTAAATCAATAGAAGTCTCGGTACTCTCGAAGTCGTCAAGGTACGCATATCCTGGGTTGCCGTCAACTTTGCGATGACCTGGTATGAACTGTGCTACCTCGGCATTGACAACAATAGACGATGGTGCAGTGGCATTTATGCCTGGTATGGCATCGACAGCCTTGGTCAGCCACGCTGCATCGTTGTGATATGCCAAGTTGAGACCCCAAATGGTGTTGGCTATCGGTTCAGCTCCAACAGCGGTCTTGGTTACCATTGGCATCTCCGTAAGGTGCATCAGTGTTCCCCCAACCGAAAAGTCTTTCGTAAAAGCATATTCCAAATGAGTTCCTACCAACGTACGTCGCTGCATGTTGAAGGTGTTTTGGTTCTCCAATCTTACATCTATGTTGTTTCCCGATGCCAGGATTGATTGGTTGAGTATGGTAACTGTACCCATAGTATAGTCTATCGTATAGTCAACATTCTCAGTCAATTCCTGCCCTCCTGTGGTAACCTTAACCGAACCTCGAGGAATGTTCATAGCTCCGAGCTGAATGACCGAACCGGATGTGGCTTGAAATTCTCCTGCTATACGGAATTTGTTTTTCTCAGCAAATTCACCCGCTGCAACTAATGTTGAGTCGTATAATTCTTGGAAACAGTATTTGTCTGCTATTGCATCGTTGCCTATCTGCTTCCTAAGGTAGGAGCCAAATGGTTCTGGCGACGGGAAGATGATACGGCCATTGCTTGAGTATATCGTATAGCCCTCAACAAAATCAAATTTTCCGTCAGGTTTCGATTCGTTCTTCGAGTCCAGTCTGTCAAGGTTCATCACGCGCAGCAATAGTTTGTTTGCACAATTACCCTCTGGGATATAGTTGACATAGACACCACTCGAATCGTTTTTGTACTGTATTTGCAGTTTGAATTTGTCTTGCTGTACATTCGTACCTCCCAAATAGTAGATGTTTTTCATCATTAACTTGAAGAGCGGAGTGTGCGGATTTACAGCCGTTCCCTTCAGCATTTTCAAGATGAGCGCATTAGGCACATCCACACCATCTGTCGAAAGTTCACCAACCTGATAGGTTTTGCCTCCGTATGTATATTCAAAAGCAACTGCAAGAACCTCGTCTTGGTTCAGTTGCTGTTTGAGCGAGATAAAACCAAGTTGCGTGTTGAGTACATATTCGGATTCGTTCAACTTACGCGCACTTTCCACCTTCTCATAATCCTCGCCACCAAATATTGAATCTCCATTCAATGCTGCGTCCAACACCGAGTTGCAGCGCTGAATGTCTCGCACTCCATCTATTGATTTGACATCGTTGTACAAGTTGTTCGCTTCGTTGGCAGGTACCCCGTTCGGCATCACATTCGGTGTCCAACGTCTTGGCTTGCCTATTTTGTCGTTTTCGCCAAGGTCCATAAATGCCACGAAGTTACGCGTCTGCTCAAAGTTGTTTCGCTTGTTGGTTATCCACACCTCGCAACGGGTTATGTTGACACCCGATGTCGAGTAAGGCATTGTCGCCATACTACTCTCAAAATGGTCACGGAAATATTGCGAAAGGAAAAAATGACGATTTTCATCGTAATTGTTGATATCTACCTCAAAGTCCATCAACTGTGCTCCACCCTGCGAGTTGACATGCTGGCTCTGTGACTGTTGCTGAGCAACAATCGCATCTATTGACAACTTACCGAATTGCAGTGCAGCCCGCATTCCGAACAATGCTTGACTACCTGTTATGAGTTGCGTGTTGAGCGGCAGACTGACGTTACCTACCTCTATAGCTTTGATGATGTCATCGTCCTTGCCTTCGTAAGCCAATTTAATCTTTGTCTGGTCATAGTCAAACGAAGCCTCGGTGTTGTAGTTCATTCCAAACTTGATACGATCACCAACAGTGGCATTGACGTTCAACTGAATGTTCTCGTCAAAGTCGAATGTCGTAGTCTTGCGAAGTCGCTCCGAAAGTGTATAATTCTGTATATTGTTGTATTTTATGCCAAATTTCAACTCAGCAGAACCTTGCATCTTGATTCTCACTCCTCCTGGTCCAAACACTTTCTCAGCTGGTCCAAGCGAGAATTTCATATCAGTGATGTTGAATTTGTCTTCGTAATTGTCCAACGCCTCTTTGTTCTTCGTACGCCAATAGTCCCTCATATAATTTTTGCGCACGATTGTTTGATATTCATTTGCCGAAAGTCGTATAGGGGTATTGATATCAATATCTCCGACTCGACTGTGCAACATATATTCACCTGTCACAGGGTCGTAGTCAAACCCTCTGTTGATGTTGTCTGGGTCGTTGAGGTCTATTGGATATTCGGTTGTGTAATCGTCTATGTCATTGATAGCTGTTTGTGTGACCTGATGAACACCTGGAGGTGCAGGTATCGAGTCTTTTGCATCTGCTGCTTTCTGTTGAATAGAGTCTGTTGCAGAACTATTGTTGTCGTCAGCTGCCACAACATTTTCAGGAGAGTACAGAGAAACACCAGACATGGTGTTGGCATCTATTATGCCAATACCTATCGTAAGAACGATGCTCACCGCCAGCATTATGTTCAAAAATCTCTGAAAACTCTTCATTCTATTTCTTTCTTATCGCAAGTTCTACAATTGTTTCAATGCCTGTTTGATTATTGCTCCTGTCGAAAGTGTCGAGTCTTTGGTGATTATAGCATCTACCACTTTGGCTGAAATGGCCTGTTGAAAGCCCAAAGCCACAAGTGCAGACGTTGCCTCGTCCGCCTTTTCGCTCCTCGCTCCAGCAACAGAGATACTGACATCCGAACTTCCAATTGTACTCATTTTGTCTTTCAAATCAACAATAATGCGCTGTGCCGTTTTGAGCCCTATGCCTTTGACTCGTTTTATTGAGTTCACATCGCCACTGCTGATGATTCGCACCAACTCTTCTGCCGAATAAGTGGATAGTATCATTCGCGCTGTCCCCGCTCCAACTCCACTTACAGAAATCAGCAGCAAGAAGGTTTCACGCTCTTCTGGAGTCATAAACCCATATAGTTGAAAGGCATCCTCTTTGATGCTTTCATATATATATAGTCGTGCTGTTGCTTGGTTCTGCAACTGCTGATATGTGGTGAGGGTAATGTTTATGCCAAAACCCACACCGCTTGTCTCAAGGACACAGAGCGTGGGTGTCAGACTGGCAATTTCTCCCTTTACGTAATCAATCATAAAATATAAACGTTCAGTATTGAATTTTATTGTGTGCCGCAAGAAATATTTTTTCAAGGGTGGTTCTATTAATTAGGTTGAGACGATTTTGAAGTTTATTTTTAGCAGATTGCTGTGCGAAAGAAGGGAGCATAGCGGGCTATGTGACCGACTG
>JAGHVI010000054.1 GCA_018064385.1 Candidatus Minthenecus merdequi | reverse complement strand
ACCGTCGATATTGCCGACAATGGTGCCTCGAATGCCGCAACAAGAGCCCCTATGAAAGCCAAGGCTTTCCTCTACAACAGTTTCGGACTATTGGTTGATACCTTCGATTTCGAAGAAGGAACCAACTATTTCGATACCCCTTCCGAACCTGGTATGTACATAATGTTGTACCATTTCGAAGATGGCTCCCGTACTACCGTTAAATTCATTGTGAAATAAAACTATACTACCAATATGAAATACTTTAGGTTAGTTGTTATTCTGCTCATAGCATTTATGATGGTCGCCCCAACAGAGGACGCCATGGCTCAACGACGTAGGAAGAAAAAGAGAAAAGAAGAAAAAGTAAAGAAAGACCTTGGACTCACGCATTGCCTTGGCCTTTATGGGGGTGCAGGTTACTCTGCGTTTGTCAACGACATCGAAAATTCAAAAACCCCAGGTGGTGGTGCCGGTTTCCTTGGCATTCAGTATATGCTGAAAAAGCATAAACCTGGCGATATGAACCCTCGCAATATGTTCACTTTTGCTGTTGGTATCGAGCCAATGTTTCTCAACTCAACGCTCAAAATGAATGATTTCAATTATTCAGGAATCTACCATTACAACGCAGGAGGAGTTCAATCCGAAATGGATTATAACATGGCATTTAGGAAATACAAAGAGTCAATGAACCGCCTTTCGGTTAACGTCCCTATTATGTTCGGCGGTCAGTTCAGCCGATACTATTTCCAGGTGGGGGCAAAGGCTGGTGTAGCTCTCTGGGGTGGATACACCTCTAAGTCTGACATCACTATGACTGCAAAAGACCGAGAGATTATAGATGTCATTGGTTCTGTCGGCAGTCACAACCTTTGTACTCAAAAGGGCAAGACATCAGATCCGTTGAAGTTCGACCTTGATGTCACCGTTTCAGCCGAGTTTGGTATAGTTATGGACGAATGGATGCCTGCTTCAGCAATGATGGTGGGCAAGGGAAAAAAGAAAATTCCTCTCTCCTATCGATTAGGCTTGTTTATGGACTACGGTATTATGAACCTGAACCCTGACAATGGCAGTGGAATCATTGGCACAAACCGCACCAAAGATCCTACAACATTGACCGAGTTCAATTATGCAAACGGAAGTTCGCAACCAGGTCCTGTCAAAGGCGGAACAGCAAATATAAATTCCAATTTCTCGTCTGTAAAATTGAATTCAATCCTTGGTTCTGACTACTGGAAAGAAGGCTCGAACAAACTCACATCGTTGGTTGTAGGCGCAAAGTTCACTGTCCTCTTCCAGGTCAGCCCTCAACCAAAACCTATCAAAAAGAAACCAAGACCAAGACCAAAACCAAAACAGGTCAAAATTCCTACCTATCCACCGTTCTTCTATTGTGTAACACTGGATGCCGAGACCGACAAAATCATTCCTGCGCACGTCACACTTACACGTATCGAAGGCAACAAGGACACAGTCTTCGTTGCACAAGTTGACCCTTCTGTTGGATTTGTTCAAAACCAAATGAATAGCGAAAAACTGATTATCAGTGTGAAATGCCGTGGGTATATGGATTTCATCGATACCGTATATCAGATAGACAATGATACTGTATATGCAGAACTAACGCCAATCAAAAAGAATGCGGTTGTTATCCTTCGCAACCTGCTGTTCGATACGGATAAAACCGTAATTAAGAACACTTCTGTACAATCGCTTGAAGATCTCTACAAACTGCTGAGTGAAAACCCTAAACTGAGGATTGAGATTACTGGTCACACAGATAATGTGGGTAAGGATAAGTACAATCAGAAGTTGTCTGAGGGCCGTGCAAAGGCTGTGTTCGACGAGATGGTTAAACGAGGTATAGATCCAAAACGAATGACGTGGAGAGGCGCTGGCGAGACTGAACCTATCGAGTCAAATGACACACCTGAAGGTCGTGCCGAGAACCGTCGTGTAGAATTTATGATATTGTAACATATACATCTGCACAATGCTCAACTAAAGACGTCTGTACATGGCGTCTTTAGTTGTTGTATTAAATTGAGTATAATCCCTACCCCCCTAACATCTAACCCCTAATCTAAACATGAATGGATATACGCCTGAATGGGTACTTTTTATTGGTTCAATATTGATATTTATCAGTATATTGATTAGTAAAACAGGATACAAATTTGGTGTTCCTACGCTTTTGCTGTTCCTTTTGGTTGGTATGGGATTCGGCGAAGATGGACTGGGTTTGAAATTCGACAATATGCGTGATGCCCAGTTCGTTGGTATGCTTGGAATGAGTATCATACTGTTTTCAGGTGGTATGGATACAAAACTTTCGGATGTCAAACCTATCCTGAAACAAGGGCTTATGCTCTCAACAATCGGAGTCGCAATTATGACCATTGTTACAGGTGTTTTTATCTATGCAATTGGTTACATCGAAACCAACACTTTCAATATTATTAAACTACCTCTACTGACAGCCTTGCTTCTAGCTGCAACGATGTCATCAACCGATTCAGCATCGGTGTTCAACATCCTCCGTTCGCAGAAAATCAACCTGAAACACAATCTGAAACCACTTCTTGAATTGGAAAGTGGCAGTAACGACCCTATGGCGTATATGCTCACAATCGTCTTGATACAACTGGTGTCAGGTGGACAAACTTCAAGCATCGATGTGCTTGTCTCGTTTGTAATACAGTTTGCGCTCGGTGGTTTCATTGGTTTTGCTGTCGGAAAATTTGCCGTCCTCGCAGTCAATAATTTCAATCTGAACAACCGCTCTCTATATTCAATTCTTATTCTTGCTTTTGTATTCTTTACCTTCACCATTACTGATATGGCTAAGGGGAACGGCTATCTTGCCGTCTATATTGCAGGTATGGTGCTGGGCAACAACAAACTGCTAAATCGCAAAGATATCTCAACATTTATGAATGGTCTGACTTGGTTCTTTCAGATTCTGATGTTCATTCTTCTTGGACTCCTTGTCGATCCATCACAAATGTTCGTAGTCGCAATTCCTGCAGTGCTGATAAGTTTATTTATGATTTTTGTGGCTCGACCAATATCAGTCTTCTCTTGCATGTTGCCTTTCCATCGCAGTTTCCCTTTCAAAGCAATGCTCTTTACATCTTTCGTTGGACTGAGAGGTGCAGCACCAATCATTTTTGCCACCTACCCTGTCGTTGCCAATGTTCCCGGTTCAGACTTAATTTTTAACGTGGTATTCTTCGTTACGCTTTTTTCTCTGGTGTTTCAAGGTATGTCAATTGCTCCTGTTGCACGTTTACTGAAACTTGACTCCCCATACATTGAGAAAGAAAGTGAGTTCGGTATTGAACTCCCTGACGAAATAGACCGTGAACTGCACGATATGACAGTCACAGAAGACGACCTGACCAATGGTTGCAGAATAATGGATTTGAAACTGAAAAAAGGCACTGTTATAATACCTGTCAAACGAGGCAAAAAATTACTATCCCCTTCTGGCTCAGTGGAACTTAACGTTAACGATAAACTTCTTTTAATCGATGAACTTAACAATAATAATTAAATAACATGAAAAGGAATTTATTACTCATTTTGGCATTCTGCTCTGTTCTCAACCTGTCAGCGCAAGACTCAAAATCAGGTAGAGACATAACCGTTAACAACGATGACAACCGTAACAAGGCGATTGAACAAATCCAGCAATTGGACGATTCTGTCAAGTTATGGAAAATCAATGGACTGATGTCCCTCAATGTCGGAGCAACAGGGTTGTTCAATTGGGCTGCCGGTGGTAACAGTTCATTCAACATGATTGCAGCAGCCAATTTCAATTTCCTCTATTACAAAAACCACATCGCTTGGGAATCCAACATTAACACCGAATTTGGCGAGGCTTGGATTGACAACAACACTTTCCCTTGGCAGAAAACTAACGACAAGTTTGAAATCTCAACCAAGTTCGGTTGGGAGTTCAGCAAGCACTGGTTCTTGACCGCTTTGGGTCAGTTCCGTACACAGTACGCTAATGGCTTTGACTACTCAAAAACTCCTAAAAATCTCATATCGCAATTTATGTCGCCTTCATATACAGACATTTCTGTCGGTATTGACTGGAAACCAAACTCAATATTCTCAGTTTATTTGTCTCCTCTCTCAGGTCGTTTCACAACTTGTTTAGCAAACGACTCAATCCTGAAAGATATGTATTTGGGTCAAGAATATATGCAAGATCACAAAAACGCTACTTGCCGTCCTGACTTCGGTTTATCGCTCAAGGGCTCTATTTACTATGATGGTATAAAGAATCTGAAGATTATCTCAACACTGAATATGTTTACCCCATACTCTGACTATTTTGGAAATTTCGATGTTGACTGGGACGTTACTGTATCTTACCAATTCCTCAAAGTGTTCAACGTATCTTTAGGAACTCAACTGAAGTATTACGACTCGGTCAAGATGCAACTGAATGACGATACCTACCCATATCAGCACACTCAGTTCAAAGTGCAGTTTGGCTTGGGTTTAGGCTATTCTTTCTAAACAACATATTGCACGAGTTCAGTAGATGCGCAAGATACTGCTAACATATGGCCTCTTCTTTTGGGTCGGATTGTTGTATGCTGACCATAATGTAGTCTTGAATGTTGACCGCAAATGGAATGCCGATATGGCGCTTGACGGGCGTGTCATTGCTCTTTGGTCAAGTCATGGCCTTTATTTTAACAATGAACGTGACAGATGGCTATGGCAGCGTGCACCTGTGATGACCACTGTTGAGGATAAGTTGACAATGTCCTATGTGCTGAACTATCTTGAACCTATGCTGGAGAATGCTGGGGCTGAGGTGTTGATGCCTCGCGAACGTGACCCTCAGATTAACGAAGTGATTATGGAAAACCAGCGAATAGAACTTAAAACCACTTCGTCACGCAAAACCGAAGTAAAGTGGTCGCCGGATATCCCTGCATCAGGATGGTATTGGGTTTCTATCAATTATGCATACCATAAAAACGCTGTAACAGACGCTTCTTTCGAGGTTCACCACGATGGTGGCATAACCAATTATCACGTCAATCAGACACGTGGCTATGGCACCTGGATTTACCTTGGCCGCCATTATTTCCGTAAAGGCGCAAAGGTCGCTGTCGTATTGGGCAATGAAAGTCACGAAGACGGAGTGGTCATCGCACCTGTGGTTCGCTTAGGTGGAGGAACAGGTTCAAGCGGTGAACGCCGCATTTGGGAGTGTGCATCTGAGTGGCTGAAATGGAGCGGGTCTCCTTTTACGGTCTATTCACCCACACAGGAGGGCAATAATTACCTGAACGACCTTCGCTGCCGCCCTCATTGGGTGAACTGGTTGGCAGGAGGTTCATCGCAAAACCGTAAGCAGAAAGGATTGAATATACCTGTTGACCTCGCCCTTGCAATACACACCGATGCTGGAATTTCGTTGGATAATATCATCGGCTCACTTGCCATATTCTCGTCAACATCAACACAAAAGAAGAATGATAAATACGAGACCAATTTTCCGAATGGCACAAACCGCAATATCAGCAAACGACTTGCAACAATTGTGCAGACCCAATTGGTATCGGATATTCGCAGGCAAATTGAACCGGAATGGACGAATCGTAAAGTTTCGGAACGCAGATATTACGAAGTGACATATAATTGCGTACCTTCGATGATTCTTGAACTGCTCTCGCACCAGAATTATAACGATATGCGTTATGGTCTGGACCCAAGGTTTAAGTTCACTGTATGCCGTGCAATTTATAAAGGCATTTTGCGCTATCTGATTGGACCTGACGCTGTCGTGCAACCGTTGCCCGTAGATTGTATGAACGCTTATATAGACGACGACACAATTGTACATCTTTCGTGGCATCCGGTAACCGACACTCTCGAACCGTCAGCAACTCCCGAAGGATATGTTGTCTATAAACGCATTTCGAATGGTGGCTGGGATAATGGAACATACGTTCGGGATACCACCTGCACAATCAGAATAAATAGTTGCGAACTGACTTCGTTCAAGGTTGTGGCAACAAACGCTGGTGGTCGAAGCATGGACAGCGAGATTATGACAATCGGCATACCAATAGACCAAAAAGGGAAAGCTTTGGTTGTCAATTGTTTCGACCGTCTCTCTGCTCCAAGAGGTGTATCAGTTCCGAGTTTCGTAGGGTTCAATTCGAGTGCAGACAACGGCGTTGATGAGTACTGGGACTACGACTATATTGGTCCACAGGTTGATTTTGACACCAAGCACAAATGGATAAGCGATGACGCAGCAGGTTGGGGACACAGCGTCAACAGCAACCAGTTTGACATATCGCAGGGTAACACACACGACAACATATCTGCGCATGCCGAAATGTTAATGGACAAAGGGTATGTTGTCTGTTCAGCGTCGCGCGAAGCTTTCTTGAAAGATACAGCAATTTGGCGTTATTCGTTGATTGATATGCTTTTCGGCAAACAGTGTGTCACCCGCAATTTCAAGGATGAATGCTCGTTTGCCGTATTCGACGAACGTTTGCTCTCTGCTATGGAGAATGCAGTTGATTATGGTTCAGACATTATTATCTCCGGCGCATACGTTGCCACCGACCCTTTCCTTGACTCACTTTATACTGACATGCAGCGGTTGAGGTATTCAAAACTGATTGGCGCAGAATGGCGAGCCACAGATGCTTCGCAAAATGGGTTGGTCAGTTCGGCGGATAGACGTTTGTCGTTCCGTTTCTGCACTACCCCTGAGATAGAAAAGTATATGGTCGAATCAGCCGACGCTTTCGAACCATTGGGAGAGAAAACTTCTGTGGTTCTGCGTTATACGCAAAACGGACTTCCCGCTGCAGTGTCGTGCAACCATGACAAGGCAAAGGTTACTGCAATAGGTTTTCCGTTGGAATGCCTATATGATATGTGTGATATTATGCAGATTTTTGGATATTAGAAAATGATATGAATAAAATTACAAAATACAATTGCTTGAATTTCGGTTCATCGAATGTGATGAACGACATTATAGGTAATACCAATACAGAATTCGTTCTGCTGACTACCAACGATATAGAGTGGGTTGATAATGGTCTGGAGCGTATGGTACAAACTATGGAAGCTCTGCCACAAACGGCTATGCTCTATTCGGATTGCTGGAAAGATGGTGTTCTAACCCCTACGGCAGATTATCAGAAAGGTTCGGTGCGAGACGATTTCAATTTCGGTTCAGCTATGTTGCTGCGAAGTTCAGCACTCAAAGAAATTTCACTCCCTGAACTGAAATATGCGGCACTCTATTTTCTGAGATTGCATCTGTCTATAAATTACGATATCACGCGACTGAACGAACCATTATATATGGTGTCTGAAAACGACACACGCTTGTCCGGGGCAAAGAATTTTGACTATGTCAATCCTCGCAACCGTGAAGTTCAGATTGAGATGGAACACGCTTTTACACTCTATGCAAAACGTATCAATGCCTTTCTGCAACCCTCTTTCCGTTCAATTGACTTGAAAGAAGGCAGTTTCGAATGTGAAGCTTCAGTTGTAATACCGGTACGCAACCGTGAACGCACCATCGAGGATGCAGTTCGTTCTGTGTTCCGTCAGCAGACTCAGTTCGCTTTCAACATTCTGGTTGTGGACAACCATTCAACCGATAATACCTCGGCAATCCTTGAGAATCTGGCAAAAGAGGATTCAAGGCTGATTCATATAATACCCGAGAGCCATACACTCGGAATCGGTGGATGCTGGAACCGTGCCATTGACGACACTCGCTGTGGACGTTTTGCTGTCCAATTGGACAGCGATGACCTTTATGAAGACGAACATGTTCTTCAAACCATTGTTGATGCTTTCTATGAACAGAATTGCGGTATGCTGGTGGGGTCATATACCATTACAGACGGCAATATGAACCCTATTCCTCCTGGACTTATTGACCACCGTGAATGGACAGACGAGAACGGAAGAAACAATGCTCTGCGCATTAACGGACTTGGCGCACCTCGCGCTTTTTTCACTCCTTTGCTACGCAGCATACATTTTCCTAACACTTCGTATGGAGAGGATTATGCTATGGGATTAAGAATTTCGCGCGAATACCGCATTGGACGTATTTATAAGTCACTATACCTATGCCGTCGTTGGGAAGGCAACTCTGATGCCGCACTGTCCGTCGAGCGAGTCAATGCAAATAATGCTTATAAAGATAAATTGCGTACAATAGAATTAGCAGCAAGAAAACATAAAAATATAAATAATTTATGAAACAATTGATTGAATGCGTCCCTAATTTCTCAGAGGGACGCGATATGACTGTAATCAAACAGATTACTGATGTCATCGAGGCTGTCGAGGGTGTCAAACTGCTCGACGTTGACCCAGGCGAAGCTACAAACCGCACTGTCGTTACTTTCGTTGGTGAACCTGACGTTGTCTGCGAGGCTGCTTATCTCGCCATAGCCAAGGCTAAGGAACTCATTGATATGCGTCAACACCATGGTGCACACCCTCGTATGGGTGCTACGGACGTTTGTCCGCTTGTACCAGTTGCCAACATCACTCTTGAGGAGTGTGCCGAGTTGGCTCGCAAACTGGGCAAGCGCGTGGGCGATGAACTTGGTGTTCCTGTTTATGCTTACGAATCGGCTGCTTTCACACCCGAGCGTCGCAATCTTGCCATCTGTCGCAAAGGCGAATACGAAGCTCTCAGCAAACGTTTCGGTGTAAAAGAGGAAAACCCCGATTTCGGACCTTGTGTTTGGAACGAAGAGACTGCCAAATCAGGTGCAACGGCAATCGGTGCTCGCGATTTTCTTATCGCTGTTAACTATAACCTGAACTCAACATCTACCCGCCGTGCAAACGCCATCGCATTTGATGTCCGCGAGAAAGGTCGTCCACAGCGTGAGGACCCTAAGAATGTCACTTCAAAGGTTGTGAAGGATGCCGACGGAAATCCTGTAATGATTCCCGGTACTCTGAAGGGTACTAAGGCTATCGGCTGGTTCATAGACGAATACGGCATTGCACAGGTTTCAATGAACATTACTGACATTCGCACCACACCACTCCACGTCGCTTTCGAGGAAGTTTGTCGTTGCGCTGCGCTCCGCGGTGTACGTGTGACTGGTGTCGAGATTGTTGGTCTTGTGCCTAAATCGGTCATCATCGATGCTGCAAAATATTTCCTTCGCAAACAGCAACGTTCAGTTGGCATTCAGGAGTCTGAACTTATCAAAATTGCAGTCAAGTCAATGGGATTGGACGAACTGAAACCATTTGTTCCAGAGGAAAAAATTATTGAGTACATGATTGAAGACCATTCTGCCAAGAAATTGGTTGATATGACCTGCACAGGTTTTGCCGAGGAGACAGCTTCCGAATCGCCAGCTCCCGGTGGTGGTTCAATCTCCGCTTATATGGGTTCGCTTGCCGCTGCTCTTGGTACAATGGTTGCCAACCTATCAAGCCATAAACCAGGCTGGGATGCTCGCTGGGAGTTCTTCTCAGAGTGGGCAGACAAAGGTCAGGCTATGATGTCCCAACTCATTCATCTGGTTGACGAAGATACTAATGCATTCAACAAAATTATGGCTGTATTTGCAATGCCAAAGGGAACTGCTGAGGAGAAAGCTGCTCGCGCACAGGCAATGCAGGACGCTACGCTTTATGCAACTCAGGTGCCTCTGCAAACTATGAAGGCATCGTATGCAACATTCGACATCATCCGTGCAATGGCTAAGGAGGGTAATCCTAACTCGGTATCAGACGCCGGAGTCGGTGCTCTTGCCGCACGAGCAGCAGTATTGGGAGCAGGACTGAATGTCAAAATCAACGCAGCAGGACTGAAGGATCGCACTGTTGCTGATGCATTGGTTAACGAAGCAAACCAACTCATTGCTGACGCATGCCGTCAAGAGTCCGAAATTCTGGAAATCGTCAATAGCAAAATTAACTGATAGTTTAAGGTGAGTTCTATTTATTCAAATAGAACTCACCTTGACAAATAAATCTTTTAACAAATAAAACATTTTAATTATGAAAACAAAATCTCTTATCATTGCCCTTATGGCAGGTCTTTTCGTCTTCTCAGGATGCAAAAAAGACAACGACGACGATTCTTACAACTGGTCTAAAGAATTTGACCGTATGATGTCAATTCATCTGAAAAGCAAAGAAGAAGCAGGAAAAATACTCAGCAATGCAGGCTACATTGCCGGCGAAGATGGATTAACATTCAAGAAAACAGATTCTAAAACCCAAGATGTTTACGATTTCACTTTGACTGCAGAAGGCAATCAGGTAACAGCCATCGCTTTCGGTGTTACAACAATTGACAATTCAACATCAACATTACTTGACGCAGTAAATTTTGCAAATCTTATAACTCATATCGGTGCTAATTATAAGGCACCAAATGGTGACACATACATATTCAACCATTTTTCAGGCAACAATGGTCGTATAAGTGACTTCACCGAGTTGATACAAAAAATTAATGAGGTGTTTATTTACGAATCCAGCACTATTTGGAATGGAACTGGTCTTTATGATTTCAGAATAGAGCGCAGCAGCAAACGTATGTTTGTAAATATCTATCCAAAAAACTGATGATTAAAATTACTGTTGTCCGCTAAATATT
>JAGHVI010000200.1 GCA_018064385.1 Candidatus Minthenecus merdequi | reverse complement strand
GAGTTCTATAAATTCAGGTCTATAGGTCAAATTGCAGGCTGCGACTTGCCATAATCCCCGATAAATACTAACTTTGCGAGTGATTGAAAACCTCAAAAAGCAAAGTTAGAATGAATAAAAAGAAGTGTCTGGCATGCGGTTCCGCCCATACGAAAAAGAACGGAAATCCGAGTAGGTGCTCCATCTGGCTTTCATACAAAACGAAAAGACATCGGACTATCAGGATGCGGTGGCAAGCATCGGACGCAGAGGGTACGTGATTAAGGGCATAGTGCTGGATGGCAAGCAGAATGTTTTCAAGGCGTTATCCTCATACAGATTGCAGATGTGCCATTTCCACATGCAAGAGATAATAAGACGCTGTCTGACTATGAATCCGCATCTTAGGGCGGTCAAGGAATACAATGACTCCTCGCTTGAGTAATAATGCCCATGATGCAGCCTTCAAAATGACCTATAGACCAAAAATTACGAAACAAAACTTCTCGTCTTGCGCCACAGGGCTGAAGCAAGCATTCTACATCTGTGCTCAAGCCTGACCAAAGGATTTATGGCAACCCACACCCTCGCATAGACCTTGTACAATATGTTGTCCGATGATATAAACCTGCCAAAGCGCCAGAAACCCGCCATCACGCCAACAACGGCACTCTTAGGCACATACTCCTTGCAAATACAATTGTCGCCACGGATGACGTATATGTCATCGCGCACCTCAAGCACACGATGGACCACATACCTATCCAACCTGCCATAGATGGCAACATCGTATGGCTTGAGCTCCCCTTTTACGGGGTGAATCAGCAATGGGTCTTTCCTGTACCTGAGCATTGGATACATACTCACCCCTCGAACCTGGGTAACATACTCGCCAGTCTCGCGGAGCAACTCCTCGAAATTGTCAAACCTGTAACAGTCGCTCATTCCAGTATTCAAACTTTTTCCATCATTTTCACCACATTGTCGGCCTCATTGTCAGCCTCATTGTCAACCTCATTCTTAGCAACAGTCGCATTAATGTCGTAAGTGGTTGCGTATTAGTTTTTCAACAATTCTCCAGAGGACACCATAACCGCCTCCCTGCTCATATCGACAGCAAGGTGAAAGACAGGTACTTGGTCGTACAGCTGTCCGAGCATTTGCAGGGTTTTGACCTGCCTTATGGCATCATTAGGAATGAACACCTGATGCATCAGGAAATCGAGTGTCTCCTCTCTGGAGGCACGTCTGATATTCGGCACTGCATTGTCGGAAGCTTCAAGCCTCTGGAGCAGGCACACGCCCTTCAGCGGCACACACACGTTCCGGTCAAGGTGCTCCTTTCCACTCCAAGGCGATCCGCAAGCCATAATGCCCTCATCCTTGAACCAAAGGATAGGCTTGTCGCCATTTATCACTCTCACATCATGCTCATCGCCCAGGTATTTCTGCCATAGGAAAGCATGTGTGGATTTGCCGACGCCACTTCCGGCAGTGAAGATGAAAGCCTTACCGTCACATTCTATGGCTACTCCGTGGGTCATAAGTCTGCCGAGCATTGGAAGTTGTTCGCTGAATGGTATAGTCATAGCATAGAGTTCAGCCTCCATCAGTCCAACATTGTCACGGTTTGCCAACCTCACATATTCGTCACAAGGGCGCAAACTCATTACTGGAGTTCCACTATCAACGAGATACCTCTCACATCTTCTCCTGACATAGTCAGGGTAGCGGGTGTCGAAATCAATAATCAGTTCGCTAATTTTCAGCAACATAACCTACGAACTAAATAATAGAACTGCCCTTAAAACAGGAAATGGTGTAACTTGTGACTAAAATGGATCTTTTTTGATTACCTGTAAATTGACACCTAATTCCGAGCAGACTTCACGGAATTCAATAGAAAAATAGTAACCTATAGAGCCTACGACAGCACATTCCAAATTTTCCCACCCTTCATAACGGCATACATTTCGTTCGATAAACATTCTGAATGCACTTGATACCAAATCACGAACATACCAATCTTGTCTATGTTCAGCCAACAATTTTGCAAATCCAGCCAACCAACGGTTAGGCATAGGTTGACGATAGACTTTATCAACGACAATGGCATAAGACAATCCATACTTTTCTTCAAGGATGTCGGTCATCCAAGCAGGGGTTAAACCTTTGACATAATCGGAAATCAATTGGCGTCCCATCACAGCACCAGAACCTTCGTCGCCGAGTATGTAGCCTCCAGCATTTATTTTGGAGACAATCTTCTCGCCATCCCATAGAGCTGAGTTGGCACCGGTTCCCAAAATACAAATAATGCCTTTGCGAGTTCCCAAAGTGCCGACAGCAGCACCAACAATGTCAGAATTGACGCAAACGTCGCTACATCCACTTGCTGCTGCCAATTCCTGTTCAACTACAAGATTGACCTCTCCGCCAACGCAACCTGCTCCATAGAACCTAATTCGCTGGACACCACGAATGTCAATTTCCCCAATCTTTTTTCTTATTTCTTCACGAGTAAGTTGGGCAGCATTTATACCAGTTGTAAACTCTTGACGAATAATGTTTTCACCATCAGTAAAAATCCACTTGGCTTTGGTGGAGCCTGAATCAACTATCAATTCCATAATTCAATTTTAAGAAGAGGGATAATATCCGTCTTTTGTATGGTTATGAGTATGTTCTAAAAATTGCCGCAAAGTTATAATTTTTTTTTGAAACGAACAAATTTTCTCGGATTTTTTTATTACCTTTGCACCCTAAAATATTATGTAGTTTTTTATGGGCAAGATTATCGCTGTTGCTAATCAAAAAGGTGGTGTAGGAAAAACGACAACCTGCATCAACCTTTCGGCCTCGTTGGCAAAATTGGGCAAGAAGGTTTTACTGATAGATGCAGACCCACAAGCAAATGCATCAACAGGTTTGGGAATTGAAATAAAAGGACTTAACAAAACAATATACGAATGTCTGATAGGGGAAATGACAGTCTCAGATGCTGTTGTTGCAACGGAGTATGACAATCTTTGGGTATTGCCATCCCACATCAATTTGGTGGGAGCAGAAATAGAAATGATAAACATGGACGACCGTGAGATGTGCATGCGAAATATGCTGATTAACGTCCGTGATGAGTATGATTACGTCATTATAGATTGTTCACCATCGCTTGGTCTTATCACAGTCAATGCGCTCACAGCAGCAAATTCGGTCATTGTTCCTGTTCAATGCGAATACTTTGCATTGGACGGCATAGCAAAATTGTTCAATACGATAAAGTTGATTAAGGAATCGCTGAATCCATCACTGATAATAGAGGGATTTTTGTTGACGATGTACGATACTCGACTGAGATATGCAAACCAAGTGGCAGACGAAGTCCGCCACCATTTTGGTGATATGGTATTCAATACAATCATCCAACGTAATGTGAAACTATCCGAGGCGACCTCTTATGGTCAGCCTGCATTGGTATATGATAAAGACTCAAATGGCGCAAAGAACCATTTGGATTTGGCAAACGAACTAATAAGCCGCGAAAACAATGGCTAATAACAATAACAAACAAAAACTGGGTCGTGGACTGGGGTCACTGCTCGGAGCGAACTCAACAACTAACACAAAGCCAGCCGAAGCAGTCGGCACAACAATGTTCGCCGAAATACCTATAACAGAAATACACCCAAACCCCAACCAACCACGCACAGAATTCGATGAACAGGCACTTGAGGAGTTGGCAGACTCAATCCGCGAAAACGGCATAATCACGCCTATCACAGTTCGTAAAATGGGAGAGCATGATTACCAAATCATCGCTGGCGAGCGTCGCTATCGAGCAGCTCTGAAAACAAACATTGAGAAAATACCAGCCTACATACGTGAGGTAAATGATGACAAAGTGCTGGAACTTGCGCTGATAGAAAATATTCAACGTGAAGACTTGAATGCGATTGAAATTGCATTGTCATACAACAACCTGGCACAATCGCTGTCGCTGACTCAAGAGCAAATAGCCGAACGTGTAGGCAAAAAGCGCTCGACGGTAGCTAATTACTTGAGACTGTTGAATCTACCTGCAGAAATACAATTAGGTCTGAAAGATGGGAAAATTGAGATGGGGCATGCACGAGCTTTGGCAAGTGTTGAGAGTGCAGAACGTCAATTGGAGATATACAACAAACTTTTGGCAGAAGGAGCAAACGTCCGCCGTGCTGAGCAATTGTGTTCACCTGATGCAAAAGCCAAACCCCAGAAACCATCACCGCTACATATAAATGAGGTGCGAGACATAGAAGACGGGCTGAATATGATTCTCGGGTCAAAAGTTAAATTAACATATACCGACAAAGGAAACGGCAAGATAACTATTGCGTTCAAGAACGATGACGAGTTCGGACGTTTGATAAATTTGTTTGAGCGTTTGAAAGATAACCCAAACGAAATGGTGTGATATCTTGAAACGCAGAATCTACATATTGATGTTATTGCTGTTGGCAACGCAGTTTGGTCTGTCACAGAACGGACTGAGCATCAATATGCCAGACTCAATCACTAAAATTACCAACACAGTTGTCAACCCAGTGCAAAAGGATATTGATTCAAAAAAAGAGAAGATTAGCACACCACAATCGGAAAACATTTTCACTTTGCCCTCAGACACTCAACAAATTACCCCAAAACATTCCGACATTCCACTAATGATGAATGACACGGTTGGTAACAGCAATGACACAGTTTTCAACGAAGTGCAACCCCTATACCTGAACTTCAAACCAGACCCACACACTGCACTGTGGTTGGCATTCACATTTCCGGGACTTGGTCAGATTTACAACCGCAAATACTGGAAATTGCCGATAATTTATGGCATAGGAATAGGTATTGGCTATGCTATTTCGCACACGAACAATCTATATAAGGACTATTTGGTAGGTTATCAGAGTTTCAGTAGCTCAAGTCCCAACCCTAACCTATATATGCCTTTAATTCCCAAAAATTATCCAGAAGCAAACATCGGCACTTATTTGAAAAACCAAATGAACGATTACCGCCGATACCGCGATATATCCATTGTTGCAGCTGTCGCACTCTACGCTCTATCAATCGTTGATGCTTTCGTTGATGCGCAATTGTCAGATTTCGACATTTCGCCCGACCTTTCGATGAAGGTGAAACCTACTGTCGAAAAGGTTAACGAAGAGTCCTCTGTTGGTGTTGGCATGCAAGTAAATTTTTAGACAACTATGAAACATCATCTTATATTCGTTCTGCTCACTGCCAGTCTAACAACAGTGTTTGCACAGACACCCCCTGCAGACAACGACACAACACCCCCTGCACCTAAGCCAGTACCGGCATACGATGCCGCTCTTGACTCGCTGATTCACGATTTTTTCGTTTTGAAGGCCTTCAAATCAGATTGTTCGTATGCTGACCTTGACGTGTCGTCATTCTGCTCAGACTCAATATACATCCGCCGTTTACAGAAATTGCCATACGAAATGGAGATGCCGTTCAACCGTGAAGTGAAGGCTTTTATTGAAATGTACCTGCGCAAACGTAATCAAGTGAGTTATATGGTAGGTTTGGGCAACACATATTATTTCAAAATGTTCGAGGAGATACTGTCGAAATATGACATTCCTCTGGAACTGTGCTACCTTCCAGTTATAGAAAGCGCATTGAATGCACGCGCCGTATCAAGTGCTGGTGCTGCAGGTTTGTGGCAATTCATGGTATTTACCGGTCGAGATTATGGCTTGGAAGTAAATAGTCTGGTTGATGAACGTATGGATCCATTAAAATCAACTGACGCAGCTGCCCGTTATCTTCGTGATTTATATAAAATATATGGTGACTGGCATTTGGTGATAGCAGCCTACAACTGCGGACCAGGCAACATTGCTAAGGCAATGCGACGCTCGGGGAAAACAACATATTGGGGTATATATCCATATCTTCCACAAGAAACGCGCGGTTATGTTCCTATATTCATCGCTGCAAACTATGTGATGAACTACTATAAGGAACACAACATTTGCCCAGCAAAATCTGTTTATAAATATGCGGTTGACACAGTTATGATTTCAGACCGTGTTCACTTGCAACAGATTGCTGATGTGACTCATATTCCTTACGAAGAACTTCAATTTCTCAACCCACAGTACAAGAGGAATATTATCCCTGGCAATATAAAACCATACCCACTCATTCTGCCATTAGCGAATATCAATGCCTACGCACTAAATCGCGACAGCATACTGAATTATAAACCAGAACTCTCGAACCGTTTGGAAAAGGTGACAGCTGGGGGATCGTCGGGTAAGGCAAAATCCTCGTCGTCAAATAGCAACTGCATATATTATAAAGTGCGCAAAGGCGACACCCTTACCTCAATAGCCAGAAATAATCGCACAACTGTCGCCAACCTGCAAAAATGGAACAAACTGCGTGGCACCAACATAAAAATCGGTCAGACACTCAAAATATATAAATAATGGGAGTTTTTTTGAATTTACAGAACTCACCATAAGTAACTGCAACAAATGCCAAATGAAATAACAAAAACATATTACTCAATCTCGGAAGTAGCGAAAATTACTGAGATAGAGGAGACAACACTCCGTTTTTGGGAAAGAGAAATTCCGCAGCTCAACCCACCAAGAAGCAAGGGCAATACACGCCGTTACCGCAAAGAGGACATAGAGGTGGTGAAACAAATAAAATTTCTTACACAGACTTGCCTGTATTCGCTGGAAGGAGTACGCCAATGCCTTGCCTCAAACTCAGCCAAAGTGACAAATATCACCAAGGCTGCTAACCATTTAATAAAAGCACGAAAAGAATTGCTTGCCATACGCCGTGAACTTAATGAAATCACCGCACTGCGCGAAGAAATGATTATTGATAACCCATCATCAGAAACAAAAATATGAAAACTGTCTTCAAAGCTTTCGGCATCTTCTGCCTGCTTGGCATTATTTTTTCGATATTCCAAACAATTGTTACCTTGACATATCCAGATTGGACTAAGTCATTGACTGGCATATATGTGATGGAATCCCTTTCTCTAATAGTCGTTTTTGGACTTTCAGCATACATTGGAATACGTGCCACAGAACATACCGAACCACTGAAAAATGTTGGATTCAAGACACCTTTGGCACGCCGCGATGCACTGCTCATCACAGCACTTACCATCGCTGCACTGCCATTTGTAGCATACACTGAAGAACTGAATAAAATGATTCCATTGCCAGATATTTTTATAACAATGGAAAAGATGGCTCTTGCCATTACTGAACGTTTAATGAACACATCATCATACAGTCGCCTCATCATCAACATTATCGTCATTGCAGGCATACCAGCTATCTGTGAGGAGTTTATGTTCCGTGGTTGGATACAGCGTCGCCTGACAGATGCAATGAACCATCATATTGCAATTTTGGTTGGGGCAATAATCTTTTCAACGATCCACCTTCAGTTTCAAGGCTTCATTCCACGACTATTCCTCGGTTTGATTCTGGGATATGTTTATTTCTACACAGGCTCGCTTTGGGCTTCAGCATTGTTGCATTTTCTGAATAATGCCTTTGCTACAATAGCAGCATTTTTGGTTTACAATAAAGTGTTTTCTGATGATTTTGAATCGTCTATACCTCTTGCAATCGCCTCGTTGGCAATATCAATAACTTTACTATACTATATAAGGAAATCAGCTGAGAAACAAAACCAGAGGTCACTGCCCAACTAAGCAAAACACTCCATCGAGAGCACTCCATTATCAATCAACGCATACCCTCTCTGGCTGTAGAAATCATCAAGTATCATTACTTGCGTCCCGCCTATCATCATATTCTCCCCAATATGACGATGCCCCATTACGACATAATCTATATCCGGATGTTCGCTCAAATACTCCCTGCACCACTGAATCTGCTCATCTCTCAGATTGTCACCTCCGTGCGGTTGATAATAATCGATAGCTCTATCCTCGTCCTGAGGTTTATTATGTTTTCTGTGACTTGAAGCACTCCATCTGAAACCAAACTCCAGACCTATATATGGTACAACCAGATGTCTGAACCACCAACGGCAAGCCTTGTTCTCGAATATCCAGTTCATAATCCTCACTGCTCTCTTCCTGCAGTTCATAGCATGACCATGCGCCAGCACTACCCTCTTTCCACAAATCTCTACCTCGTTTATCTTCTTATCAACCTTCAACCCGCACTTTTTCTCCAAATAACCATATGTCCACTGGTCATGATTGCCAGGCACGAAATGTATCTCCGTTTTCTTCGACAACTCCGTCAGCGTATCCAACACCCTGCGATACTGCTTCTCGGGTACGCTGAAAGCGAACTCAAACCAGAAATCGAAAATGTCGCCTAACAGATAGACCGCTGCAGTCTCAGGGTCATCACACACACGCCTAAGCCATTGTAAAAACGCCTTTTCAACCTCATCCCTATCCTCCATAGCACGACACCCGAGATGAGCATCTGCCACAAACCAGTATTTCATAACAAACCTAACTCAAGTTTAGCCTCTTCGGACATCATATCGCGACTCCACTCAGGTTCATAGACAATGTTCACCTTAACCTCCTTGACCCCTTTCACTGACGCCACTT
The DNA here is from genome assembly GCA_018064385.1 of Candidatus Minthenecus merdequi. Taxonomy (GTDB): domain Bacteria; phylum Bacteroidota; class Bacteroidia; order Bacteroidales; family Paludibacteraceae; genus Aphodosoma; species Aphodosoma merdequi. Next base: position 3,481 of record JAGHVI010000200.1, on the reverse strand, counting down.
TCTCCCGCACATCGTCAGCTATAAAGTCTGCGGCAGGACAGTTTGGGGCAGTCAAAGTCATATCAATCTCCACATTACCATTGTTTTCCTCTACCCTATAGATTAGTCCAAGGTCATAGACATTGACTGGAATCTCTGGGTCAAAAACCGTTTTGAGCATCTCAACGATGCGTGTTTCTATCTCTAACATAACTCTAATATTTTGGTTGCAAAGGTACAAAATTTTTCCGAGATGACCAATTTTTCCCGCTACTAAAAATAATTTATCGTTTTTCGATAAATTATTTGGTAGTTTCAAAAATTATTTGTTACTTTGCAGTCAAAACTTCAGAACCAAACAAATCAAATAAAATTTTTATATTATGAAGAAATTCATTATGTTATTTGCGGCAATGATGATATCATTCGCTGCATTCGCACAGGAAAATCCAATGATGCGTCCTGTGCCTATGGATTCAGCAGTACGCTATGGCAAACTGCCTAACGGACTGACTTACTACATCCGCCACAATGAGCGTCCAAAAGAGCGTTGTGAGTTCCACATCGCACAGGCTGTCGGTGCAATCCTTGAGGAGGACCACCAGAATGGTCTTGCACACTTTCTTGAGCACATGTGCTTCAACGGTACAGAGCATTTTCCTGGCAAGGGCATTATCAACTATTTCGAGAGCATCGGTGTAAGTTTCGGTGGCGACATCAATGCCTATACTTCGCATGACGAGACAGTATATCGTCTATCGAACGTTCCAACAACCCGTGAGGGCATCCTTGACTCTGCCCTCCTCGTCCTTTACGACTGGTCATGCGCTGTTTCTTTGCTCGGTGAGGAGATTGACAACGAGCGTGGTGTAATCCGCGAGGAGTGGCGTACAGGCAACAACGCATCACGCCGTATGCGGCGTAACGCAATGCGCCTGACCATGCCTGGCTCACAGTATGCCAAACGCGACGTAATCGGCGATACGGCAGTCATCAACAACTTCTCATATCAGTCAATCCGCGACTACTACGAGAAATGGTACGGTCCAGACCTACAGGCAATCGTTGTCGTTGGTGACATCGACGTTGACAAGATGGAGCAGAAAATCGTCAAACTCTTCTCGCCTATCGAGCCACGCGTAGGTCTCACCCCTCGTACACGCTACGGAGCTATCGACAACAAGGAACCAATAGTAGGTGTCTATCTTGATCACGAGGCTCAGTATCAGACCATCAGTTTCGGCTTCAAACACCCACACCAGCCAGCCGAGGTTACACTCTCGCTTGCAGGTTATGCCTCAGATTTAATGCTCGATCTCTTGGCACAATGTATGAACACACGTTTCAATGAACTTACACAGAACCCTGACTGCAACTTCACAGGCATGTACGGTTACTACAGCAACTATGCCGGTGAGACTGATGCTTTCGTATTTGGCGTGTCACCAAAGAACGGCAAAGAGCTTGCCGCATTCCGTGACCTTTGCTCAGAGTTCGAGAAACTCCGCCGCTACGGTATCACCGAGTCTGAACTAGAAATAGTTAAGGCTAACTACCTCTCATCTCTCGAAAGTTCTTTCAACGAGCGCAACAACCGCCAAAGCCAATCCCTTGCAAGAGGTTGCTACCGCCATTACCTTGACAACAACGGCCGTAGCCTGACCTCCCCTTATTTCGACCTTCAGACCTGTAAGCTCCTCCTTTCGCAAATCAACGCACAGGTACTTAACCAAATCTTCAATCAACTCATCCCAGAGGACAACAGTAATATGTATATCATCGCCCTGGGTAAGGACAAGAAGGACGAAAACGGTATGGGTTGTGACGAGTGCCAGATGCCAACAGAGCAGGTACTCCTCCAGACATACCTTGATGCCAAGAACCTCACCATTGAGGCTCCAAAAGATAACAAGATTGACCGTCCTCTCGTGGCAAAAGAGCCAAAAGCAGGTAAAGTTGTCAAGACAGAGAAAAACACAGCACTTGATGTTACCGAACTTACCCTTTCGAACGGCGTAAAAGTTATCATCAAGACCACAGACTTCAAGAGCGATGAAATCAATATGGAAGCTTATTCGAAGGGTGGTTACTCGCGCTACCCTACCTCTGATGTTCTCAATGCACAGCTTGCCACTAGCGTAGTCGCATTCAACGGTATTGGAACATTCACCCCTACCGACCTCCAGAAAGTCCTCGCAGGCAAAGAGGTAAGTGTCAATCCATCCATCGACCGCTTCTCTGAGTCTATGTCAGGCTATTCTACAATCAAGGATTTCGAGACTATGCTCAAACTGAACTACCTCTACTTCACAGCCCCACGCACTGACGACAAATTGTTCAAAAGCCTTATCAACCTTGTGATGTCTTCTCTTGCTTCCCGCTCAGCCAACCCTAAGACTGAGTTCAGCGACCATATCAGCAAGGCACTCTATGCTAACTCAGAGCGCAATATCATCATTGATACCAACACCATCAAACTTCTCAACCAGAAGCGTGCAATAGCCATCTACAAGGAACGTTTCGCCAACCCAGCAGACTTCACCTTCTATTTTGTAGGTAACATCGATGCTAACGACACTGCCATAATCGCCCTTCTTGAGAAATGGCTCGGCGGACTCAAGACCACAAAGAAATTCGAGGACTATGTTGACGACAAGATGTACTATGCGCATGGAGGTAACTACGACTACTTCAAACGCCCAATGGCTACAAAGACTGCCTCAAACCGTGTTGTCATCACAGGTTACGACTTTGAATATACTCTTGCCAACCGCTTGAAAGCTAATCTCATCGGCAACATTCTCAGCACCCGTTATCTGGAATCTATCCGTGAGCGCGAAGGTGGTTCTTACGGTGTCGGCACATACTGCCAGATGCAGAAACGCCCTGTTCCTTGCATGCTTCTCCTCGCCAACTTCGACACAGACCCTGACAAGCAAAACCGCCTGCTCAACATCGTTTATGAAGAGATGGAGACAATCATCAAGGATGGTCCTCTTGCAACTGACTTGAACAAGGAGAAGGAGAATCTCGTTAAGGAGTACAACCAAGATCTTCGCGAGAATGATTATTGGCTCAACACCATCCTTCCTCAGTATTATAATAACAATGTCAACTACCTCACCGATTATCTGCCAACAGTGAATGCTATAGATGGAGCAGCCATTCAGCAGACTCTCAAGGCACTCTACGAACAAAATAACCGCGTAGAGGTAGTGATGATGCCTACCCGTTGATAAAGGCCATAAAATACACCCTGAACTAATTACCAACGGGGACAGAAACGTTTGAAATTACAACTATATTAAGGGTTGTTCTATTAATTATGTTTGTAAGTTATATCAGAGGATAATTCATAATTGGAGAAGGTCGGCTGCACTCGGCATATCTAAACAAGTTTATATCTGCTCTCGTTTGCACGACCTTTGGACGCTTTTGAATTTATTTTTTGATAAATTACGCTGCACCTCAGCAAATGAGCAAGCTCTTTGCTTTCGGTTTG
>JAGHVI010000068.1 GCA_018064385.1 Candidatus Minthenecus merdequi | reverse complement strand
AAATCCTGACTCTTTTCATCCGCCTGAATCTCTTCTCTGACCGTCTCGCTTTCGATGGCAGACAACCTGCCTATTTTGCCCAAACCTCCAACCCTCCAAATCACTGACCTCCAACCACTACCCCCAGCCTGTCCGAAAACTTTATTCATTACTGGCAAACCTACGCCCCGAAAGGAGCAATCTGCTAAAAATAAACTTCAAAATCGCCTCAACCTAATTAATAGAACCACCCTTTAGGTTACAAGTGGATGGTTCGTGATTGATGTGTTATTGATTGCGGAGTTCCCGATTTTCAACTAAGTTTCGTTCAAAAAAATTTTGTCATCTAAAAAATATTCCGTAACTTTGCAGCGAAATTGACGAGGTCGTCAACAAAGGAAGAATTGATGCCGCAATACGGCAATATAAATAACAGTGAATTACAAATTATATAGAAGCAAATTTGATAAGTTATGAAAATATATAAATTCGGTGGAGCATCCGTCAAAAGTGCAGAAGGTGTTCGCAACCTTGAAAAGATAATAAAATCAACAGACCAGCAACTGGTTGTGGTAATTTCAGCGATGGGCAAGATGACCAACGCATTAGAATTAGTGGTCAATAGTTTCTTCAACAGGAAATCAGACACCGAAGCACTTATTCAAAATGTAATCAATTACCATGACGAGATAATAAACGGATTGTTCGGCAACTCGCGCGCTGCTGTTGACCTGTTGGTCAACGAACTTTACGACGACTTGCACGAGATAGTGTCGAATAAACCATCGCTCAGTTACGACTACGAATACGATAGGATTGTATCGTTCGGTGAACTTATCTCAACCACAATTGTAGCAGCATATCTGAAACAACGTGGGTTGGAAGCCGAGTGGGTTGACATCCGCCACGCCATCATCACTGACAACAACTACCGCGAGGGCAATGTCAATATGGAAATCAGCGAAAAGTTGTGTAAAGAAGCATTTGAAGGCAAGAAACTTTGCATTACCCAAGGATTCATAGCAGGAACAGCCACCAATCAGACCACAACTTTGGGACGTGAAGGTTCTGACTATACAGCAGCCATTCTTGCGAACCTGCTTGACGGTGAGGATGTGACGATATGGAAAGATGTGCCAGGAGTGATGAATGCAGACCCAAAAATATATAAGGATGTGCAAATCATTCCGATACTGTCATACAAAGAGGCGATTGAGTTGAGTTATTGCGGAGCTTCGGTTATCCATCCGAAAACTGTGAAACCACTGCAAAACAAGAAGATTTCCCTCTATGTACGTTCGTTTGTCGAACCGGAGAAAGATGGCTCTGTCATCTGTAACTACACTAAGCATATTACCCTGCCGCCTATATATATCAACAAACGCAACCAAGTGTTGTTGTCGCTGACTCCACGCGACTTCTCATTCATAGCCGAAGAGCGACTCAGCAAGATATTCGGTGTATTGGCATCATACAGACTAAAGTCCAGTTTAGTGCAGACGGCAGCAATCAGTTTTTCGCTATGTGTTGATTACAACGAGGTGAACTTCCAGAAAATGATTGACGAATTGAAAGACGAATACGAAGTGCTGTACAACACTGACGTAGAGTTGATAACAATACGCCATTACACAAAAGAGATTGTTGACAAATTGGTTGGTGAACGGCTGGTTTATGTCGAGCAAAGGAATCGTCTGACGGCACGTTTTGTCGTTCCTACTCTATGATTAGAGGTTAGAGGGTTACCAACTGTATCCTATATTATCAGAATCCTGATGCAGTTCAACGTAGGTATTTTCGCCTTTCCAGGTGAACTTGTAAACGGTCTGCTTAGGTTGAGCACCGATGAACATACCGTCCGTACCGCATATCGAGGCATAGTAAGTTTCGTTTTCCTGAAAAGTGATGGTTTTAGGTTGACTTATGTCATGATGACGGCACGATGTACCAAAGTAGCAAATATCCAAGTTTGTCATATATATAGAATCAATAGCCATAATATTCATATAATCGTGAAAAAAGAAATACCAGGCAGGTTTATTGAAATGGGATGATGTATCACCGTCGAAATAATCAAGCAAATATTCCTTGCCTGCAAACGACACAACGTATGGTATATTGGACGAGACTTCCCCATTATTGTCTAAGGGATAGACAAAATCCCAATTTCCGTCAACAACCATATCAAACGTGGCACTGTAGTTGGGCGAGGATGCCGTGGTGACAATCGTGGAGTAAATTCCTTTGACATATTCAGTCTTCAGCGGGTCAACAACAAAGGCATAAATGAAATAACGGCGGTTATAGTAAAGGTTGTAAAAAAAATAATCAACTTTACCATACGAAAGTACATGATCCGAGAACGAGGCAACATACTGATTGCCTTGGTCAATCTGCTCAGTACGCCAGATGAGATAGTCTCTGTATGAATGATTCAGTATTTTATCCATAAAAAGTTCTTCGTTTGTGTAAGGAGCATTCTGACCTGAGTCTAAAGCCGCTATGCCAAAGTAATAGTAAGCATTCTTGCTTGGGACAAACTCAACATTGATGATGCCGGCACTGACCTGTTTCACTTTAATGCCGATTTTGACATCAGCAATACTGTAAGGAGCTTCTTCCGAGCAAGAAGAGCAGACAAGAGCAATAAATACTGCAAAAATTAATGTTATACGATTCATTTTATTTCAGGTTAGAGGTTAGGGGTTAAAGGTTAGAGGTTAGTTATCATTATCCAGAATCGGTTTTATTGTATAAAGGAATCTGAGGCAGGTGTTGACATGCGTTCCGTACATTCCGAAATTATACTGAATATTAGCATTCGCCCAACGTGTCTTTGCTCTAACTGCATTAGACTCGAAAGGGACTGTTTCGTCCTCCATTGAGTGCAGCATATAGATTGGAGCTGAGGGCTCCCAGTCGTAATTGATAATAGAATTGTTACTCAGTTCCTTGTAAAGTTCGCGTACCTGATCCGAGGTACGGTCCATTCCTAAAGGAGAAAGAATCTGGTCTGTTTTGCGTGTATCTATGGCACTGTTTATCAAAGCTGTGGAATATTTTTTTGAATTAATCCATTCGTCAAGGTGTTCATAAATTCGGGGTTGAAGTATTTGCTCGAGGTTGACTTTCAACGATGGATTGCCAGCCACCATACCCTGTACAACAAGAGGAACAGCCACAGGGTACGAAGCCTCGTTAGTCTCGACAAATCGGTCGTACGTTGCCTTCACATCGTATGGTCCACCGCCGACATACGAACGGTGAATATCTATTTCCGTGAAATAACTCTCGATTAAATACTGTACAGCCATTGTTGTAGCACCGCCCTGAGAATAACCTAAGAGAACAACATCGTCATATTCAGGACGGATGCCTTGACTCTCAAAATAATTTTTGACAGCCTTGTACATAGAGACGACATGATACGATGTTGCAACCATCTGCAGGTAAGGGTGAATGCTGTCAGCAGTCAAACCGTAACCAAGATAGTCGGGAATAATCAGACAATAACCGAGCTGGGCAAAAATGCCTTCGAGCGGGAAACAGTTGCTCGGAGCTTCGGCATTCGAACCGATGGTATAGTGCGAAACTATAATATAACGCTTGAATTTGCGGTCATCTGGCAAAATCACCTTACCGGAAAGCATAATATCGGTTTCAAGAGATGTGTTGAAATCACGGCGTGAAGCGTAAATGCCGGAAAGTTCGAGCAGTTTGTTGCGATTGCCCCACCCTACCAAAGCCTGTATCAGAGCAGTCATTGATGTTGAAGAGGTGGAAGTGTGATTGTCATCCGAAACGTTCATTCCACATTCTGCCACTGACAGACCACCAGGGAGATAACAATCCCCAGGTAACGAATTGGAAAGATCCGAATAACGCTGCGAGACAACATAAAAAACACTGTCGCTATACTCTTGACCAATTGTAAAATCGGCAAATTCCCGGTTTGTGAACTTGCACGATGTGAACAATAGTAACGATAACGAAAACGATAACGATAACCTTAACCTTAACCTTTTTTTCATAGTGTTACGCCAAATGAGAGTGTGAACATACGGGATTTAATCATAAAAACGGTATTTTGGTTTTTCATCGAATACATTCCACCATATTCAAAATTAAGAAACCAGCGTTGGTAGTTAACCGCTACACCCAGAACAGTAGCATTAGCTACAAAGCCAAAATCGGTTAAATCACCGAAAATGTTCTTTTCTGTACCTGAATTGATGTTTAGACCGACGCCCAAAGCACCATACAGAGAGACATATTTGTGGTTATAAAAAGTGAAGCGAAAGTTAGGCATCATAGCTATGTTGTAGAAATACTTTCGCTTAGAGCGGTCAATCACATCGCCGAAGCCATTGCGTGTTGCGGTTTCCCAACTGACACCGCTGCAATCAAGCATAAATCCCATACCAAACCAACGGTTGAAGCGGTACTGATACTCAGCAAACCAATGCTGATGGTATCTGAAACGTTCGTCACGATACTGACGGACATCGGCTGGGTTCAAAAAAGGTGTAGTAGGATAAATAGCCACAGGCGAAGAAATCTGCCACATAAGCGATTCGAACATCTGGTCACCCCAACCGATACGCACTTCGTGTTTAAGAGAGTCACGCTCCTGACGGGTTTCGGCTTTTACCGAGGCAAAAAAGAGCAATGCAGCAAAAATCAGAAATATGTGTTTTTTCATAGATTGTTGATTGTTTGAAAAAGATTGTCAAGCGAATCCGCCACGCAGTAGCATTGGTCATATAGAGGATTTGCAATACCCATTTCGTTGAAACGATGAATATGTGCAATAAGATGGTCGTAAAAACCTTCTATATTAAAAATTATCGTAAGGGCATCGGAGTCACCGACCTTGCGTGACGAGATTGCACAAAACATCTCGTCAAGAGTACCGAAACCACCAGGAAGTACAATTGCCACATCAGCATATTCGAGAAGCATCTGTTTGCGTTCAGACAAATCAGCAACGCGAAGGAGCGATGTAGGAAGAGACGATGAGCGCCCTCGTTCGGTGATTGAATCCGGGATTATTCCTATTATGTCGCCATTACAGGAGGCAGCTCCATCAGCAACAGCGTCCATCAAACCTCCCTTTGCACCACCATAGACAAGGGTATGACCATTACGTGCAATCCACTGTCCGAGAATCGTTGCCTGCTGTACATAAGAGTTAGGAATATTATCAGATGAAGCACAAAAAACAGCTATGTTCATTTTGTCAGTATTAGGACTGCAAAGTTAACCATTTTTCACGACAATAACAACATTTTCTCGAAAAAAATGAGTATTCGTTGAAAACACTTGCAAAAATGCAGAAAAAACAGTATATTTGCACCCTCTAAAACTGACAATAATGAATGAGGATACACTGCTGTTTCTAAAGGATTTGGCAAATAACAACAACCGAGAATGGTTCGCCGAAAACAGGTCAAGATACGATTGTGCACGACAAGATGTGATGGAATTGACCGAACATCTCATAGAAAAAATAGGCGAGTTTGACGAAGAAGTGAAGTATTTGGATGCAAAAGATTGTCTTTTTCGCATATATCGGGACATCAGATTTCGCGAAGATAAATCACCATACAAAAGACATTTCGGCACATACATAGCTAAGAACGGAGGACACCGCAGCAAATATTCAGGGTACTATATCCACATAGAACCCGAAGGAAGTATGCTGGCAGGTGGAATATGGTGTCCTGACTCGGCTGGTATCAAAAAACTGCGTGACATCATAGACACTGAACACGAGACGCTACGCGAAATCTTGAATGAGAAAAAGTTCGCTAAGTTTTTCGGCAATAACCTTGTCAAGACAGCAGATGCATTGAAGACTGTTCCTCGTGGTTATCCTAAAGACCATCCAGCGGCAGAGTGGCTGAAATTGAAGAATATCCTGGTGGAATGCCCAATAAAAGATTCTATGGTAAATTCGGAAAAATTCGAGGATTTCATTGTTGAAGGATGTCGAGTTTTGTACCGATTCAACCATTGGTGTAATGAAGTCTTTTTTGAAAATTAATGCTGTTCGAACGTTTCATAGCACGTAGATTCAGTCGTGAACTGAGCGGAGGAGAGGAAATGTCACGTCCTGCAATCAGAATTGCCATAACCGGCATTGCGTTAGGCTTGGCAGTTATGATAATATCAATAGCCGTGGTGGTCGGATTCAAGCGTGAGGTGACTCGCCAGGTGACAGGTTTCGGAAGTCACATAATAGTGTCAAGTTTCGACGGGTTCAGCGAATTGGACGAGACTCCAATAGAAGTGAAAGATGAACAACTGGAACTGCTCGGAAAAATCAAGAATGTCGCTGAAGTGCAACGTGTGGGGAGAAAACCAGGCATATTAGAAGCAGAAAATGCCTTTCAAGGTATAATGCTGAAAGGTATAGACGAGACATACTGTTGGGATTTTTTCAGGGAGAGAATGGTCGAAGGGTCAATAGACTCGCTCGAAGGCACAGACAACTGGGCAATAGTAAGTCGAAGAATGGCAAATCAGATGCAGCTGAAGATGAACAAAAAGTTCACTCTGTATTTTGTTGGAGAAAGACTGAAAGCTCGCCGTTTCATCGTTAAAGGAATCTATGAAACGACATTCGCAGAATACGACAAAATTTATATACTGACAGACATTTCGGTAATCAGACAACTGAACAAATGGGAGAAAAATCAATGTACCGCATTGGAACTGCTGGTTGACAATTGGAAAGATTTGAACAAAACTCAAAACGCAGTTCTCGAAGCACTTGCCCAGGACGAAGAATTATATACAGTAGAGACCATAACAAGCAAAGTGCCGCAGATATTTGATTGGCTCGCCATGTTGGACATAAATGCAGTCATAATTCTGATACTGATGATGTTGGTGTCTGGTTTTTGCATTATCTCGGGAATGTTGATATTGGTGTTGGAAAGAACTCAGACGATAGGTTTGCTCAAAGCACTCGGTGCAACAAACCGCAGTATAAGGCACATTTTCATCATTCAATCCCTATACCTCATCGGTTGGGGAATGTTGTGGGGCAACATCCTGGGATTGGTGCTTGTTGCTGTGCAGTATTATGCCAAAGTCATACCTTTGGACGCAACGGCATATTATGTAGATCACGTACCGGTTTTCCTTCCCGCCGAATGGTGGATAGCACTCAATATAGGAATGGTAATCATAGGTATGCTGATGGTTGTCGGACCATCTCATATAGTCAGTCATATTAAGCCGAAAGAACTAATAGTCAACGAATAATGGCAAAGAAAATCGAAATCTCAGGAGCGAGAGTCAATAATCTGAAAAACGTAGATGTCGAAATTCCTCGCAATTCGCTTACAGTCATTACAGGCGTAAGCGGAAGTGGCAAGTCATCGTTGGCTTTTGATACCATATATGCTGAAGGTCAGAGACGTTATATCGAGACATTCTCGGCGTATGCACGTAATTTCATAGGTAATGTTGACCGTCCTGATGTTGACCATATCAGCGGGTTAAGTCCAGTCATTGCCATTGAACAGAAAACAGTCAACCGAAATCCACGTTCGACCGTTGGTACAGTAACGGAGATTTACGATTTCATTCGATTGTTGTATGCAAGAGCAGCTACGGCATATAGTTATCTGACAGGCGAAAAGATGGTCAAATATACCGAGGAGATGATTTTGGATGTCATAAAGAAAGAATATGACCGTCAAGGAATATACCTATTGGCACCTCTGGTTCGTAACCGAAAGGGACACTACAAAGAACTGTTCGAGACAATTCGCAAGAAAGGTTTTATGAACGTTAGGATAGATGGTGTGATGGACGAGGTGAAAGCAGGAATGAAGCTAGATCGCTACAAGAACCACGATGTAGAAGTTGTAGTTGATAAGTTGATTGTCAGTGACACAGATGAAGAACGTCTGAAAAAAAGTGTGCGTAAAGCAATGGATTTAGGTGATGGTGTGATAATGATTATTACCCGAGGAACAGAGAATGTACGTTTCCTGTCACGTCACCTGATGGATCCTAACACAGGAATATCATACAGTGAACCTGCACCGCACAATTTTTCGTTCAATTCGCCCAAGGGAGCTTGCCCTAAATGTAAGGGCCTGGGATTTGTCAACATTATTGATATGGGGAAAGTTATTCCCAATCCACAAAAAAGCATTGCCGATGGAGGAATCTTGCCTTTAGGAAAGAAAAAAAACAGTTACATCTTCCAGCAGTTAGAGTCGATAGCAGCAAAACACGGTTTCACGCTGGACACTCCAATCCACCAAGTGCCAACCGAAGGAATGGACGAGATTATGAATGGAACGACAGACAATGTTTATTTGCAGTGTGAGGAGGGCATTAACAGCACACAATACGAAGGTCTGATACACTATATAGAAATCCAGCAGGAGGAGGGAAATGAATTAGCGCAAAAATGGGCTAACGACTACTACTCGCACGCTGTTTGCCCACATTGTCTCGGGGCAAGACTCAACGAGGAAGCACTCAGTTACAAGATAGCAGGAAAAAACATTGCAGAGGTTCAGAAGATGCAACTGGACGACCTGCACGAGTGGCTTATTCGTATCGAGAAAAACTTGGACGAGCGACAAAGGACTATAGCCCGGGAAATTATAAAAGAGATAAAAACGCGACTGAAATTTCTGCTGGACGTAGGATTGGGCTATCTGACGCTTGGACGACCTTCGGGAACACTTTCGGGAGGAGAGAGTCAAAGAATAAGACTTGCCACACAAATAGGCAGTCAATTGGTCAATGTACTTTATATTCTGGATGAACCAAGCATCGGACTTCACAACCGAGACAACCTAAGACTGATAAAGTCACTGCAGAAACTGAGAGATGTCGGAAATACGGTAATTGTCGTTGAGCATGACGAGGAGATGATGCGCTCGGCTGACTACATAGTGGATATGGGACCGGGTGCTGGCCGTCTTGGTGGCAACGTTGTTTTTCAAGGGTCATTGAAGAAGATGCTCAAAGCTAATACTGTCACTGCACAATACCTGAACGGCGAACGAAAGATAGAGATACCAGCCGAAAGACGTAAGGGAAATGGCAAACACCTTGTGCTGAAAGGTGCAAGGGGCAACAATCTGAAATCAGTTACTCTCGACATCCCATTGGGTATGTTTGTTTGTATAGCAGGAGTATCAGGCAGCGGCAAATCAACGCTAATCAACGCAACGCTCCGCCCAATACTAACCTCGTATTTCTACAACTCGAAAGAAAAACCACTTGTTTACGACAGCATAGAGGGTACAGGAAACATCGACAAAGTTATAACGATAAATCAAGACCCTATTGGTCGTACCCCACGGTCAAACCCCGCCACATACACAGGAGTTTTCAATGATATAAGACTGCTGTTCTCGACATTGCCCGAAGCAAGAGCAAGGGGATATAAACCAAATAGATTTTCGTTTAATGCAAAAGGCGGCAGGTGCGAGGAATGCGGTGGTATGGGGTTCAAGCGATTGGAAATGAATTTTATGCCCGATGTATTCATTCCTTGCGAGGTTTGCCAGGGAAAGCGTTATAATAAAGAAACCCTTGAGGTTAGATTCAAAGGAAAATCAATAGCTGATGTGTTAGATATGACTATAAACCAAGCTGTTGAATTTTTCGAGAATATGCCTTTTTTTATCAGCAAACTGCGAACGCTTCAGGACGTAGGTTTAGGATATGTGAAATTAGGACAGAGCAGCACTACTCTGTCCGGAGGTGAAAGTCAGCGAGTGAAACTTGCCACTGAACTTGCAAAAAAAGATACGGGAAGAACACTGTACATATTAGATGAACCAACCACCGGCCTTCATTTCGAGGACATAAAAATTTTGACTGGAGTGCTGCAGCGTCTGGTCAACAAAGGTAATACTGTACTTGTCGTAGAGCATAATCTTGACATCATACGGCAAGCTGACTGGGTTATCAACCTTGGATCGGATGCAGGCAAGAAAGGAGGTCAAATTGTAGGACAAGGCACACCCGAGCAGATAATACCCGAAATAATAAGTCTGAAATAAAAACAAAAAAGATATGTCATTACAATGTGGAATAGTCGGTCTGCCAAACGTAGGCAAATCAACACTTTTCAACTGCTTGTCAAATGCTAAGGCACAGGCAGCCAATTTTCCGTTCTGTACCATAGAACCTAATGTAGGTGTAATAACTGTGCCAGACGAACGATTGTCCAAACTGGCAGAACTTGTACACCCTTCTCGCATTGTTCCTGCCACTGTCGAAATTGTAGATATAGCAGGATTGGTTAAAGGAGCTTCAAAGGGCGAGGGATTAGGCAATAAATTTCTCGCCAATATCCGCGAAACAGATGCAATAATCCATGTCTTAAGGTGCTTTGATGATGACAATGTCGTTCACGAGGAAGGAAGCGTAAACCCAGTCAGAGACAAAGAGATTATCGACACAGAACTTATGTTGAAGGATTTGGAGACTGTCGAACAGCGCATTCAAAAAGTGCAGAAACAGGCACAAACAGGTGGCGACAAACAGGCAAAGCAGATTTACGAGGTACTGCTCAAGTACCAAGAGGCTCTGCTCAAAGGAGAGTCTGCTCGTACAGTGACTTTTGACAGCAAAGACGAACAGAAGATTGCCCGCGAACTTTTCCTTCTCACAGCCAAACCTGTTATGTATATATGTAATGTAGATGAATCCAGTGCTGTTAAAGGCAACAAATATGTTGAGCAGGTTCGCGAGTCAGTAAAGAACGAAAATGCAGAAGTGATGGTAGTAGCAGCTAAAATCGAGAGCGAAATAGCTGAATTGGAAACGTACGAAGAACGACAGATGTTTCTCGAAGAACTTGGACTTCAGGAGTCTGGCGTTTCACGACTGATTAAGTCGGCTTACGCACTGCTGAAACTCAGAACTTACTTTACTGCAGGTGAATTGGAAGTTAAGGCTTGGACTTTTCACGAAGGATGGAAAGCTCCACAATGCGCAGGCGTAATTCATACAGATTTCGAAAAAGGCTTCATTCGCGCTGAGGTTATCAAATACGAAGACTACATAGCCTTAGGGTCAGAGTCTGCCGTCAAAGAGGCAGGAAAATTGGGTGTAGAAGGTAAAGATTATGTAGTGGAAGATGGTGATGTTATGCACTTTAGGTTCAACGTCTGAGAATGAATGATGAAAAATCAGAAAAAAAATTGCAAAAGGCTTTGCCAATCAGAAAAAAAGTAGTACTTTTGCGGTGAATTTCGTAAATAGAATCAGCGTTATTACCGCAAGTGTCTGTTGTGGTTACAATACACTGATTAGCAATAAATTAATACTATGGAGTTAAAAAAATCAGCAGGCGCAAATCTCGAAGATAAGCGGCTGACGTATGTGCTTATCGGGCTCGTTATGTCCTTGTCTCTGCTCTATGTCGCTTTTGAGTGGACAGAATCAGAGATAGTAGTGGCAGAAATCACAGATGTTCTAACCGAGGAATTTGAGGAGGAATTGGAGATAGAACAAACTATGCAAGAGGAGACACCTCCGCCACCAGAACCAGAAGAGATTCCTGAAGAAGTTATCGAGGAAATCACCATCGTTGAGGATGACAAGAAGGTTGAAGCAACCAACTTTACCTCGGAAGACAACTCGAAAACTGCCGTTCAGATAGTTCAAACACCAGTTGTAGTTGAGGCAGAAGAAGAGGAAGAAGACAAGATTTTCCAAGTAGTTGAGGAACAGCCATCATTCCCAGGTGGTACCGAAGCTCTTATGAAATACTTCCAAAGCAATATCCGCTACCCTGTCATGGCACAGGAAATGGGTATCCAAGGTAAGGTTATCTGCCAGTTTACAGTTCGCAAAGATGGCTCAATAGGTGACGTAGTGGTTCTCCGTTCTGCCGACAAAGCACTTGACGCAGAGGCTATACGTTTGGTGTCAAAAATGCCAAAGTGGAAACCAGGAAAACAACGTGGCAAGGCAGTTCACTGTAAGTTCACTGTCCCTGTTGTGTTCAAATTAGCTCATTAATTTAATGACATATTTTCGTGTAGCCGCTGACAGGAGTAGAGAAGCCTGTGAATGCTGCACTAGTATTTACTCTAAATAACCATTGAACATGGATTTAATCAAAATTGCGGAAGCCGCTTTCGCAGGAGAGAAAAAAGAGTTCCCTAAGTTCAAGAGTGGTGACACTATCACACTTGACTATCGTATCAAAGAGGGAAACAAAGAGCGTATTCAGAAGTATCGTGGCGTCGTCATCAGAATATCTGGTCACGGCGATGCAAAACGTATCACAGTACGCAAAATTTCCGATAACGTTGGTGTAGAACGTATTTTCCCAATGAACTCACCATTTATCGAAAACATCGAAGTTAACAAGGTAGGTAAGGTTCGTCGCGCAAAACTTTACTATCTGCGTAACCTCACAGGTAAGGCTGCTCGTATCGCTGAAAAGCGTTAATCTTACTGCCTGACAAAAAATAAAGGGTGCTTTTTCAAGCACCCTTTATTTTTTTTGCAGATGTGTGATGGGTATTGAAGAACGCAAATTTTGAAATGTTTTTTTATGAATTTGGGAGTATCAAGATTTTGAAATTATTTTTGTTATTATATTTGGTGGTTTCAGAATAATGTAGTAACTTTGCAGCCGCAAACCTGCGCCAGTGGGAGTGTCTCATTAGGGGTAGGGGGCAGACATAGTGTTTTTGCGTTTATTGACGCTTGTTTCGATGCTTTAAATCTGGAAAATTTTTAGTGTGATTCGAAATAAGATGATTCAATGAATGCTTGTGGTGTATGTATTTACATTCACTTCTCAAAGTGTTGTGATACATATCGGCGCAGGCTACGTTGTCATTCTTATCACACGGGTTTTCCAGAACCTTAAGCAAAGAATGACAACGGTGGACTGCGTTTTTTTGTGC
>JAGHVI010000193.1 GCA_018064385.1 Candidatus Minthenecus merdequi | reverse complement strand
TTCATTTACGAAACAATCGCCTGCCTTTATTATGAAATTACAACAACTGAAGTTGAAAACTGGTTCAAAATTAGGGGGTGTACTTGGAAGAATGCTTACTTTTAAACATAATTAATAGAACCACACTTAAACAAAAAACAACCGCATCCAGTTTTCAGATGCGGTTGTTTTATTCTATGAACTTGCTCTAAATTCTACTTTATTTGTGTGTGAATTTGAGAACCATTTTGCCTCCTTCGGTCGTTACGGTAATTGAGCCGATAACCCTGTTCTGAGCATTCTTGAATGCGTAAACATTCTCACTTGTTTCCTCATAACGATTCTTCAGAATTTGCTCCATATCATCTTCGTAGCCATCTGTAACTATATACTCATAATTTTTAAGAACAGTCGAGTATTTGCCGTCAGTTGCTTGTGTATATGAGAATTTGTATGTAGCATGCTCTACTAACAGAACCTCAGAACTTATAAAATAGTCGAATTCTGCTAACCCTATATATTCATACACTGTGTCAACCACTAGTGTAGTGTCGATTCTGATACTATCTTCTTCTATTTGGACTGTGTCTATCACGAAAGTACTGTCGCAAACATATTCAGTTACAGGGTTAACCATTCCTTCATTGCCGCGCTTCCCTTTTTCGTATGAACTTACTGCGTTATAGTCTATGTTCCAATTTGTGAATGGTTCGTCTATATCATTGTATTCATCCATATATTCATCACGAACATTAACTTCACAAGCAAGGTTGCTTACATAAACTGTAGTTTTGCCGACGTGCTGACCTGTAACGACTCCTTTTGAATCCACTGTGGCAATGAATTCATCGTTTGATGACCATTGAGGATAGTCATTTCCGTTGCTGTCAAAGTGTAATTGAACAGTTTCTCCTACTTTGATTGTGACGCTTCCGTCCTTGAGCTTGCCCCAAGTGTTGTCGTCTTTCTTACATCCTACGAGAGCCAACATAATGATGCTCAGGCAGATAAAAAATGTCTTTTTCATAATGAGTTAATTATTTGTTATTTATTTTTTTTGCTTATTCTTTCGTGTGTTGGAACGCATTATTCCGCTGCAAATTTACTAATAAACTCTGACATACGAAAGAATTTTGGCAATATTTTTTCAAAAAATTGTCTGACTGGTTTATTTGTAGAGCCAATCCTTTAATACTGAGAGAATTTTATCTCTTATTTCGTCTGGAAAGTTTCTTATTTTAGATCTGTGACAATTCCCTGGGTTTATCATTATGTATATGTTCGGATTGTTGACTATGTCTTTTATTCCTACGGCTGTCCAAGGGTCGTATTCTCCGTAAATGAAGAGCATTTTTGCTTCTGTGTTTTGCAGAAATTTGATTACCATTTCTCTGGTTGAAGGGTCGTATTCGATAGGCTGATTTTCTGGTAATGCACATCTGCGTAGATAGTCGTCAGTGTTGTTGATGCTAGTCAGTCCTTCAAATCTTGAGATGTCGTAGGCATAGTGTCCCAACTCTTTTGCTGCTTGAACGTAGTACGGCATATTGTCGTATGATGGCGTAAATCCTTCGGGCGAGCCATATTTTGTAAGAGCGTTGAAAAGTTCTTCGGCTGAGGCTTTTTCGTAGAATGGAAGTTTTTTGATTTCTCCTCTTGCCAAAACAGCTATTTCGAGGTCAAGTACCGAGAGGTCGTATAGTTCGCTGAGTTCTATCCTTGGTGTTAACTCAAGACTATCAACGTATTCTTGAAGTCTTGGAAGAAATTCGTCGCGGCGGGAAAAGAGGTGACGCATAAATTCTGTCAGAAATTCCCGTTCATCGGGAGTTCCATAGTTTTGTATCTCTTTTGCCATAGCAGGGTCTTCGACTCCGTCGCAAAATGGAGCAACGTATGGCACTGTGATGTCAACGTCTTCGGGGTAGTATGCACGGAAAAGGTTCGCACAGATACCTCCTTTGCTTACCCCTGTGGCGATGTATTTACCTTTGTATATTGTGCGGAAGGCTTGAATAATTCTGTGGTGGTCTGTTGCGGCATTGTATGTTGTGAGAAAATCCCAGTAGGCTCCGTCCTCTTCAATTTTCGGTATTGACTTGTTGAAGTATCTGTGTTCTATTATTATGCTGTTGGCATTGAGAATGTCAGAAAGTTCTTCGCGGTAATCTTGCCTTTCTGTGTATGTGGCGGCATATCCTTCCGTTACGAAAACTGCTACGCTGTCGTAGTTGACGTGCCCAATGATGATTCGTTGGTCGAATGTGCCTCTTGTAGTGTCGTTGTGGTCAATGTATTGCCGGAATGTTGCAATGTACCGCTCTGAAAATCTCGAAGATTCTATCTTTGTTACAGAGGTTATGCCAGGTACTGTTTTTAGCCTTTTAGCAAAGTCTGTTGTTTTTGTCCTTTTTGCGCATATTCCAGTGGCGACAATGGCAATGACGAGTAGTGTGATTAGTCTCTTTTTCATATCTGTTGTTGTTTTTTCGTTATTTATCTCTGCATTTTGAACATATTCCGTAGATGTAAATATGGTTGGATTTCATAGTGAATCCCTTAAATCTATGGCTTCTCAGCAGCTTTGTGGCTTTTGCATCGTGAAATTCTTTGACCGCTCCGCACAATGTGCATATTCTGTGACTATGTGTCTCTGCTCGCTCCATAAGTTCGTATATTATCTCGTCTCCCGGGAATGGATGCATAACGACAATGCCTGCTTTGAGAAAGAGCTCGAGGTTGCGGTAAACGCTCATTTTTGATATGTGATGAGTTGTTGCAAAGTCGTTCATGAGCGTGTTTATGCTAAAGTGATTGTCCAACTGGATGATGTATTCAAGCATTGAAGTTCTTTCAAGAGTATGCCGCAATTCATGTTCTTTTAGATACTTTTCTAATTTCTCGATTGATTTCATACAGTTGGCTGTCTTTTTTAAGGTGAGTTCTATAAATTCATTTTGAGGGTTTTTGAAGTTTGTTTTGAGCAGATTGCTGTGCGGAAGAAGGGAGCATAGCGGGCGATGTGACCGACTGACAATCAGCAAGATGTCAAAAGAAACTTCAAAAACACCAAAAAGTTTATTTGTTACTTGTCTTTATATTTCTTTCTTAATGGTGAATTTTTAGAACTCACCTA
>JAGHVI010000157.1 GCA_018064385.1 Candidatus Minthenecus merdequi | reverse complement strand
ACTGCAGTCATTGCGCACCTTGCAAGGCGAGGTGATTTTTCGGATTAATTTCCACCAATGGGTTGAACAATTTTGCGATAAAGTTCAATGTCTAATTTCTTGTATTTAGAATTACTCTCGTCATTGAAAAGTTTTCTGTTTTTGTTGAAGTTAGCAATTTGATAATTAGAAGCCTTAATGAAAAGGTTATGCGAGATTGCACGCTTCAATTGGTCAAAAGACATCGAACCATTGACCCAGAGGGAACGCTCTTGCGATGTCAGATAGCGGCTGCAATGCTGCCACTCTTCGTCTGGCAAACGATTAACACCCTGAGCATTAGGGTTAGCCTCCATAGTTTGTTTGTAGAGAATCTCAAGTTCCGGTAAGTCAACCCACTGCGTTATAGTTGTTTCGAGCAATTTGATATTCTTACGATTACGGTCAGTATAATAGCCGAGAAAAGCATGACCAGGAACAGTTAAAATCATAGGTTTCAATCCAATTTTACGCATAACAGAGGCAAAGAAGACACAGGCATCAATGCAGTTTGCCTGGCGAAGTTTATAGACCTCGTCAAAGAAACGGATACGTTGGACGTTAGCCCTTTTGGCAGGTGAGGAAGTTGTTGAGACCGAGGCATAAGTCATTCCACGGTTAAGAGCATAATACCAAATTGCTTCGACCTGTTTGATGACTTCGTCACGACCTGATTGATAACCGACAATTCTTCGTACGACTCCTTGAGACAGCACATCAGAGAGAATACTGTCAATATAGGGATGTTCCTCGTTGACGTATGCGGTGAACATCCAACGAAAATCGTGCATCACACCAGCTGTATCCTTGAACGAAAGCAGACATTCGTTAGCAGAACGATAGTTAAGACGGATATTTTTCACATCAACCTCCTCGTCGTTGATAAAGCAATGGATAGTTAAGTCAACTGTTCCCTGACGACGAATTTGATAGAGGTCATCGTATTTCCACTTGACTGTCGGATAGATTGTATATCTGTGAAAGCGCAGAGGAAGCACCTTCTGAATTTTTGTAGTATAGTTAAGAGGGGAAGAGTCGATGACCAAAGTCAAGACAGCCTTGTTGCAAGGTGCGGTAACTTTGGTATGGAACAAAGAAGTAGAATCGTTAATTTGCGATTCGTTAGGCACATAATGAGAAAGCCCAAGAATGAGAGAGGGATAAAAAATGTTTTCTAAAGCGATATTGTAACCAGCCTCGAAATTGACTTTTGCTGGGTCATACCTCTTGGATTTATGGCAAGAGGATGCAATCAGAAAAACCACAACGAGACACACTATGGATAAACGATTGACATAAGACGACTTACGAAAGGATATCATATAGTAGCACTAAGATAACAAAACGATGCAAAGGTAATGATAAAAAAGGGAAAAACCAACAAAAAACCGAAAAAAAATATCATTGAAACAATAAATGTGAGTTCTATAAATTCACCATTAGGAAAGAAAAATAAAGACAAGTAACAAATAAACTTTTTGGTGTTTTTGAAGTTTCTTTTAGCATCTTACTGATTGTCAATCGGTCACAATGCCCGCATTGCTTCCTTCCTCCGCACAGCAATCTGCTAAAAACAAACTTCAAAAACCCGCGAAATGAATTTATAAAACTCACCTAAAAAGATAAGATATATTCTTCCAGGTTGAACATACGAAACTTGAATAAACCAATAGAACTCACCTAAATAACAGAACCTCCCTAAATTTTTTTTCAAAAACATTTGTCAGTTCAAAAATTATTTGTAACTTTGCGGCTTGAATAAGATATAGGTGAATTAATAGAACTTACGAAAAATAAGAAATCAATGATGATGACAGCAAATCAAGAGAAGATACAAAGTCTGATCAGCAATCGTAAGATTCGAGAGGCATTCAACGAATCAGCAAAAGGAGTACTCACCGACAGCGTGTGTCAGGCATGTTTTCTACAAATACTTCGTGTAGCTAACAACGTGGCTATACTTGAGGATAATATGGATAGTATTCGAGAAAGTGCAGAACAAGGAAATCCATATATGCAGTTGGCATACGGCAGATTGCACGAATGTATGATGTCCAAACCAGAATCCGTTGATACATACGTGAAATATTACAAATTGGCAACAGAGGCAGGTATTGCTGATGCGCGAGCATATCTTGCCCTCTCCTATAGGGATGGAGACTTTGGCGAAGTAGATTTGCAAAAATACCACGATGAGTTGAAACGTGCAAAAGAGGAAGGTAGCGAAAGAGCTGCACAACAAATTATCCGCGACATAATCTTTGGCAACAACGGCATAGAGGCTGACCCACGGAAAGCAGGTGACGATATCAGAAAACTAATAGAGAATTGCAATGCAGAAGAAACGAAGATAGACCCATGCTGGTATTCACTGATGGCAGATGCCGATCGTGAACTTGGCAGGAAAGGGGCTGCAATGGACGAATACGAAACCGCCTTTGACAATGGCTATATGCCTGCGCTATTCAATCTGGCATTTCTTTCTTGTTGCGATGACAATGGAAACATCGTTGACAAGAAAGAATACGAAAAAATAATGAATCGTGGTCGTGAATGTATGTGCTCCGACAGTTATCTCACATACTCTATGCTGGTGGATGACGAAGAGTATGAAAATTGTACAGACGAACAGAAAAAGCATATTCATAATCAGATAGGGGAAGACCTTATGGTGGCTTCTCGCTTAGGCGATGGTTTTGGTTGCTATTATTCAGGCACATATTTCGAGAATGGTACGATGGGTTATACTCAGGACTATGCAGAGGCTTTCAGCCATTATGTCCGTGGTTCTATTCTTCGCAACACACTATGTTACGAAGCAATGGTGCGTATGATACTTGACGACCATACAGCCCCAAAAGAGTATGACGAGAAATATGCATACAATGCTGCATATACGTGTCTTATGTTGGGAGGAGAAACATTAGAAGAAGTAATTCGAGGCTACAAGAACGGCTATTTAGCAGAACATTCAGATGCCATCGAGCAGGTTTATATGCCACGCTATGAACAGCAGGTCGGTGATATTATGGATAATCACGACATTGACGACGATGAGGAAGCAACCATAGACGACCCAGAGTCGTTTCATGCAGCAGAACGAGAGGTTGAGGAAGACGACTGGACAATGGATCCGGATATAGACATACGCCTGCAAGAATGCGTAGAAATAGCCGAGTCTGTCAAAGAGCGTGTTCATAATCATGACAAAGAGTGGGAAAATATAGGACTTGTACGAAGATTCATCAGCATAACCGAAAGTCTGATGAACGAAGAAATGCCATTGGATTCGCTATATAAGGTCAGCGAGGAACTTGCTGATTTCATTTTTGACCACCCTCGACTGAAACTGGAATTTCTCAGACAGCAATATAGGTTGCTGCGCAAGATAGAAGAGACTCATGGCGAGGAACTGGGGCTTACGGAAGAAATACAGAAGAATATAGCATTGCACGAGCAAAACATTGCATTAGCAGACGAAGGAAGGCAGGACGAGATACCACAATCCGGTCACCTGAGGAAAGACCCTGTGGAGTGGACAAAAAAGTGGGAAGATGTTGTGGACGAGGCAGAAAAGATTGCATGCAGCAACCTGACGGACATTCCTCGCGGTATGGGTTTCTGCTTCGCATATTGGGCAGAACGCAAAAACGCATTGGCACGTTTGGGAGTTGAGTGGCACACCCCACATCAGATGAATCCAAGAGTTATATTCGATTGATTATGGCAATAAAACTGAAATTCAACAAGACGAAATGTGATCTCACCGGTTGCTCGAAAATGTGGGGATGTCCGGATTTGCCAGACTCGTTAGATTATCCGGAGGTTGCAGTCAACGATGATGGCGAAATGGTTGATGATCCGATGACATTCATCTGTCAGATACGTCTTGAGGATATTGCAAGATACGATTTGCAGAACAGACTGCCGCACGAAGGAATGCTCTATTTTTTTGCCTCGTTGGACTATTTCTTAGGCAACCTTGACGCACTTGCGACACCGGGAATGGGCGAATGGGACGAACGTTACTATAGGGTACTTTACTCGCCAACGTGCGAAGATTTACACACACATAAAATAGTTTTTGACGATGGTACAGAATATGGATTAAAAGCCGAGCAGATAACCTTCAGCGAATGCGATGACAAAGAGGAAGGATTCAAACTATTAGGCAGTCCATATCTTGACGAAATCGAAGAGCTGTACGAGGGTTGGACATCCCTTTTGCAGTTGGACGAAGAGGACGACTGGGGACTGAGATTCTTCGATTGTGGAATGCTGTGTTTCGTAATGAAAGGCAAAGAAATCAAGTGCTATTTACACTCATTTTAGGGTGGTTCTATAAATTAGGTTGAGACGATTTTGAAGTTTATTTTTAGCAGATTGCTGTGCGGAGGAAGGAAGCAATGCGGGCATTGTGACCGACTGACA
>JAGHVI010000002.1 GCA_018064385.1 Candidatus Minthenecus merdequi | reverse complement strand
ATTCCTCATGGAGTTGCTCCCCAGCAGAGCTCCACTATGCTTCGGAATGCAGGCACAAAGGTACGACTTTTATATGAACCCTGCAAGAGTTTTGTGGTTTTCTCATCCTGCAATTTGACCTATAGAGACAAAGTACGTTTTTTTATCCTGCAAAATAACCTATACACCTCATTTTCAAGCCCACAGAGTGCATTTTCCGCTGTATATTTTTATGCTATAGACGGTTATATGCTATGTTAACAAAATTTCGTGGACAATAGTGGGTGAATTTATAGAACTCACCTTTAATAATATCCCGAAAATTTGAAATGCTATTGCAAATTTTCCGACAATATTTGAAATGCCATTGCAAATTTTCCGGCTTTTACAGCAAAAACATTGGCTCTATAACGTTTCGTTTGTATAACTTTGCATATAAAGTACGGAAAATCAACAACAGGGGTCAGGGAACTGAAGTGAACCTGTTTCCCTGACCCCCTAAATATTAATTCCGCCTACGGTTTTTTATCGTGTGAAAACTTCCTGTCCTTCAAAGAAAGTTTTGAGTACTTGAACATTAAGTAGCTCTTGTACGTCACAGGTCAGCACATCCTTATCCAGAATAACGAAATCAGCATATTTGCCTGCCTCGATGCTGCCACGCTCTTTTTCAAGATGCAACTGCCAAGCACCATTATAGGTCGCAGCCTGAAGGAATTGGTAGCGGTCGATTAGTTCCGTAGGTTGCCATGGGGTCATGCCTGGTGCATTAGTACCGGTTATCGCAACGAACATGCAATGGAATGGATTGTTGATGCCATCGTCAGCCGGAGTGTCAGTACACTGGCTCACCAGTATTCCGTGATTAAAGAAAGATTTAATAGGGTAAGCCTCGTGAGCGTATGTGAGAGGAAGGAAAGTTTCATAATGTTTTGCTGCCTCATTTGTAAAGCAGTGCCAGTTCATATTTTCGGCGACTGCGATATTGTGTTCTTTAATCACAGCATAATCCTCTTGGCTCACGTTGCGTAGATGGACGATGGCGTTGCGCATCTCGTCTTTGCCTGACAAACTGTATGCCACAACGCAACGGTGAACGGCTCCGTCGCCAAGAGCGTGAGTATGGACAGTCAGTCCTTTGTTGTTGGCATCCTTTACGAGATTTATCATATCCTGCTCGCTCCACAGAGGAGTGCCATGACCGCTATAGATGCTGTCTTTGCCTTTATTTTTGTATTCTTCCAAGATGAAACCTGTACCCATCTCGACCAGTCCGTCCATGAACAGCTTGAGATAGTCAGGGTGCACATGCTTGCTCTGATACTTGTTTTTTACTGCAGCAGCATTGTCAACGAAGCAGAAAGGACTATTATTGTTATACCATGGTTCAATCTCGTAGGTAAGTGAAACATTGAGGTGCAGTCTGTTGTCTCTGTCCAAATCTGTCAATGCTTTGAACAACGACTCATCGTCTTTGTCATAATTGTTTGTCCATCCTTCGATGATATTGGTGATACCCACTGAAAGAAGATATTTCTGCATAAAATCGATACCCGAGGCGATTTGTGCGGAAGTTGGGCGCATTTTGTTGTTCAGACCTGGTCCCTGAAGCAGTGATATGGCACGCTCGGAAAATACGCCAGTCATTTCATTATTTTCGTCATAATAAATGAATCCACCTGCTATGTGGGTTCTGATGACGTTTCCATTTG
The DNA here is from genome assembly GCA_018064385.1 of Candidatus Minthenecus merdequi. Taxonomy (GTDB): domain Bacteria; phylum Bacteroidota; class Bacteroidia; order Bacteroidales; family Paludibacteraceae; genus Aphodosoma; species Aphodosoma merdequi. The sequence continues at coordinate 1,435 of JAGHVI010000002.1, read as the reverse complement.
TGTCCAAGATACCAGCATTGATCATTGCACGGGTATTGACCAGTGTGCTGTGATGGTCGAAGCCGGTGAGGTAGATTGGTATCTCAGTGGTGATTGAATCCAGGTCTTTGCGATTGCGCAGGTCTTTGCCACCGATTATCATTTTGGCAAGGGTGTATCCTTCGCCATAGACATAATCTAAATGTCTGCCATGATTCTTGGCATCCTCAACGAATTTGCGAACTTGATTAATGACGTCATCATACGTCTGGTCGCTATCGAATTGAAGTGTGTTGCCCTTCATCTCTTCGTTGATGTATTTCAGCATATAATGTGCATGTCCATCGGTCATGCCTGGGACGATGATACCCTTGCCCGTGCAGTCAATTATCTTGCTTTTTTCGGTCTTGTAACTGTCAGCCCCATCTTTTGTCCCGACATATACGAATTTGCCATCCTTGACCACCATGGCATCAGCCATGACATATCTGTCAGTGCCGTCTTTAGACTCATCGACTTTTGCTGTGTAGATTTTGCCGTAAACGATGAGATAGTCATTGACTTCAGGTTGTGTTTTTTTGTCTTTACACCCTGTTGTTAAACAAGCAACAATAGTTGCAAATAGCAGAAATTTTCTCATAATTGTGATTATTTTTAATTACAAATCCTTTTTCAAATCGACTTTATAAATGGTTGACATATCATTTCGCATACAGAAAAGGATAGTGCGTTGAGTTGTGTTGTATATACAAGACCAATTGGTCACGTTGTTCCACATTTCCACTCCGAACGAGCCTTCCTGCAAGCATTTGAGTGCTTCCATTTCGCTCATCACCGGTCTATAGGACATCATCATGCGTTGAACACGGATTTTACTGCTGTATGAGTATTGCCATTTATCTTCCATGTAAGTTTTGGTGGCTTCTGGATTGCAATAATAATTTTCGATGCAGTTATACTCGTATGGAACAACGTGTGATGTCTGCATAAGAATATAGTTACGGTCTTTTGGACGAAGCACATAGAGAGTGTCGTTCCAATATTCGAACACGGCATAGTCGCCTGTTGCATCAGCAACCATCCAATGTACATTGAGCGATGGGTGCAGATTTACATAATTATGGTTTTTCAGGTAGTTTTCGACATCTGCTATTGTCTTGCATTCGCTCAAAATCAAATTGTGCATCAAGCTGGTGCTGATGGCTTTTTTACCATTATCTTCGTTTTCGCCTTGCATGACGCGTATAGGCATTCCTGTCTCTTTATCTGCTCCGAACACAGGTAATTGGAATGCACCAAAGCACAATCCGTATTCATTCATTCCGTCCATTGTAGCCATAGGTTGACGCAGGAGGCGGTGAAGTGAGGTTTCACCATTTGACAGTATTCCATCACCATTATCCCGTCCGTAGGTTATGCCATTGTATAGTGCTGAATTGTAATTTGGAGCTGTGAA
>JAGHVI010000090.1 GCA_018064385.1 Candidatus Minthenecus merdequi | reverse complement strand
TACATTTATTATTTAAACAACTTGCCAGCGATAACCATACGCTGAACCTCAGAAGTACCTTCGTAAATCTCAGTAATCTTAGCATCACGCATCATGCGTTCAACAGGATAGTCACGGGTGTAGCCGTAACCGCCGTGGAACTGAACTGCCTTTGTGGTAACCTCCATTGCAGTCTCGGCAGCAAAGAGCTTAGCCATTGCAGCATCTGCCGAGAATGGAACGTGCTGGTCTTTCTTGAAAGCAGCAGAACGGACGAGCAGACGTGAAGCCTGAACCTTAGTCTCAAGCTCTGCCATACGGAACTGAGTGTTCTGGAACTGTGCGATTGAGCGACCGAACTGCTTACGCTCCTTTGTATATTTAACAGTCTCGTCCATAGCACCCTGTGCAATACCGAGAGCCTGTGAAGCGATACCTACACGACCGCCGTCGAGAGTCTTCATAGCGATAGCGAAACCCTTGCCCTCTTCGCCGAGGAGGTTCTCCTTTGGAACGATGCAGTTCTCGAAAATCAACTCAGCAGTAGCCGAGCCACGGATACCCAACTTCTTCTCCTTCTTACCGATAGAGAAGCCAGGGAAGTCCTTTTCAACGATGAAAGCAGAGATACCCTTGTTGCCCTTCGACTTATCAGTCATTGCAAACACCACGAATACGTTAGCGTAGTTTGCGTTGGTGATGAATATCTTTGTGCCGTTCAACACATAGTGGTCACCGTCAAGTACAGCCATAGTCTGCTGCATAGCGGCATCAGTACCTGCGTTTGGCTCGGTAAGACCGAAAGCACCAATCCATTTGCCAGAAGCAAGATTTGGAAGGTATTTCATCTTCTGCTCCTCTGTACCATGCTCAAGGATTGGGGCAACGCAGAGAGAAGTGTGAGCAGAAACAACGACACCAGTTGTAGCACAGCAGCGAGAGAGTTCCTCAACTGCAATAGAATACATCAAGTTGTCGCCACCTGCACCGCCATACTGAGTAGGTACAGGAATACCCATAACACCGATTTTACCCAATTTCTCGACTGTCTCCATTGGGAAACGCTCCAGTTCGTCAATTTCAGCAGCAAGTGGTTTCACCTCTTTCTCGGCGAATTCACGAATCATCTGCTGGAACAGAGCCTGTTTTTTGTTCAAATTGAAATCCATATTGTCGTATTATTTTTAATATTTATAGAAACCTTCGCCTGTTTTGCGACCAAGTTTACCAGCGCGAACCATCTTACGGAGAAGTGGATGAGGAAGGTACTTGTCGCCAAACTCAGAATGTAGTACCTCCATAATAGCAAGGCAGACATCAAGACCGATAAGGTCGCCAAGTGCCAAAGGACCCATTGGGTGATTAGCACCGAGTTTCATTGCAGTATCGATATCCTCGACAGAAGCAACACCGTCAGCCAGGATACCAACACCCTCGTTAACCATAGGAATGAGAATACGGTTTACTACGAAACCAGGAGCTTCTTTGATTTCAACTGGAGTCTTGCCCATAGCTTTGACAAGCTCAGAGATACAGTTATAAACCTCGTCTGATGTAGTGAGTCCACGGATAACCTCAACGAGTTTCATAACAGGAGCAGGGTTAAAGAAGTGCATACCAATGATTTTGTCTCCACGTTTTGTAGCTGCGGCAATTTCGGTGATAGACAACGAAGAGGTATTAGTTGCTATGATAGCCTCAGGTTTGCAAATACCGTCAAGCATAGCGAACAGCTCCTTCTTCATATCCATTGCCTCAACAGCAGCCTCAATAACGAGGTCACAGTCAGCGCATGCGTTGTAATCAGTTGTAGTGGAGATGTTTGCCACTGTCTGATCCATATAATCCTGAGTAACTTTGCCCTTCTCGACCAGTTTGGCGAGACCTTTCTTGATTTTAGCCATACCTTTCTCAAGACTTGCCTCCGAACGGCTCTTCATCAAGACTGGCATACCTGCCTGTGCAAAAGCTTGCACGATACCAGCACCCATTGTGCCGGTCCCTATAACACAGATTTTCATATCATTAAGTTTTTATTTGTTTTGAAATTCAGCCTTACGCTTATTGAGGAAAGCGTTCATACCCTCTTTCTGGTCCTCTGTTGCGAAACATGCACCGAAGTAGCGGTTTTCAAGAGCAAGCCCCTCAGCACGGTCCATGTCGTAGTTCTCGTTGATGGCACGTTTTGCAAAAGCAACAGCACGAGGAGCATTAGCCACAATCATCGAGGCAGTCTTCATAACGTATGCCATCATCTCGTCGTGAGGCAAAACAGCGTTGACTAACCCTATGCGCAGAGCCTCGTCAGCCTTGATGTTACGACCAGTGTAGATAAGATCTTTAGCCATACCCTGTCCTACCAATTTTGCAAGACGATATGTACCTGAAAAACCTGGGATGATACCTAATTTCACTTCTGGCTGACCGAACACGGCATTGTCAGCAGCTATTCGGATATCGCAAGCCATTGCAATCTCGCAACCTCCACCAAGGGCAAAGCCGTTGATTGCAGCAATAACAGGGATAGGAAGGTCTTCGATTTTGCGGAAGACGCTTGCACCATATTCGCCAAAGCGTGTACCCTCCTCTTCGTTGAAACCTGCCATCTGCGATATGTCAGCACCTGCCACGAACGATTTCTCGCCGTCACCTGTGATTACAAGGACACGGACGTTCTCAGGTATGTTGCTCACGCAGTGGTCAATCTCCTCAAGGATGGTACGATTGAGGGCATTAAGCGATTTGGGTGCTGAGATTGTCATAATACGCACCGCACCTTCGTCAGCTATTTTTAAGAAAGTATATTCCATCGGTTAGAATTGCATATTCTTGAGGTTAGGCGAAACGATAAGTGTTGCCTCGGTTGCAGCCTGAACCTGCTCGACAGTGAACTCAGGGTTGATTTCGGTCAACTCGATACCCTTTGGAGTAACGACCATAACACCCATCTCGGTTATAATCATATCCACTTCGCCAGCGGCTGTGAGTGGCAGTGTGCACTGTTTGAGAATTTTAGGAGCACCTTTCGCAGTATGTTCCATTGCGAGGATTACTCGGTTGGCACCAACCAGAAGGTCCATAGCACCACCCATACCAGGAGTTTTCTTGCCAGGAATCATCCAGTTTGCCAAGTTTCCTTTCTCGTCAACCTGCAAAGCACCAAGGAACGTAACGTCAACGTGACCGCCACGCACATAACCGAAAGAGGTTGCGCTGTCAAACGACGAAGCACCAGGAAGGGCTGTAATGAAACCGCCACCGGCATTGGTCAGATATTTATCCTCTTTACCCTGCTCTGGAGTTGGACCCATACCAAGAAGACCATTCTCAGACTGCAAAGTAACGGTAACCCCTTCAGGAAGGTAGTTAGGAATCATTGTAGGAAGTCCGATGCCAAGATTAACGACATCTCCATCATGAAGTTCGAGGGCACAACGACGTGCAATAACCTCGCGAATTTGATTCTTATCCATATCGTTATATATAATGAGTTATTTTATTTATTTTCGTGCATACGACGGTTGAGCTCCTCAGCAACGTACGAAGCCACGTCATCACCGTAAGTATTCATACCAAAACCAGCATCGTAACCAAGTTCTTTAGCCAACTCGTGAGTGATGCGCGGACCACCGCAGACCAGAATAACCTTATCGCGGAGACCCTCAGCCTCAAGCAACTCAACAAGGTTGGTAAGATTTTGTATATGAACATCTTTCTGTGTGACGGTCTGCGAGACAAGCAGTGCGTCTGCTTTCATCTCTATGGCTTTAGCAATGAACTCCTCATTGAGTACCTGCGAACCCATATTCAGAGCCTCGAACATATCGTAACGTTCAATGCCATAATGACCTGCATAGCCCTTCATATTCATAATAGCATCGATGCCGACTGTGTGTGCGTCAGTACCGGTACTTGCGCCGATAACGGTAATCTTGCGACCGATGTTCTTGCGGATGAAATCATCGCACTCTTCCATGCTCATCTTGTTCGACTCAACCTTAGGCACGTGAATCTGCGTAAAATCGACAGTTTGGCTGCAAGAGCCGTAGCAGTTGAAAAAGGTGAACCCTTTGGTCAACTCTTTGCTGTAAACGACCAACGGATTTGTGAAGCCCAGTTTCAGCATAAGTTGTTTTGCAGCTTCGATAGCCTCGTCGCCAGCAGGGACAGGAAGAGTAAAACTCATCTGTACCTTACCATCATTCATTGTATCTCCGTATGGTTTTATCTTGGTGAGGTCTAAGGTCTTATCGTAATCCTTTGCCTCCATCGAATATAATCCTTCGCTCATAATAGTAACTTTTTATTTGTTCATCATTCTGGCTATGAATGGATTGCTGTAGTGTTCTGCCTTCTTGGCAACACCAGCCAAGCCCTTACCGCCGTTCTTTGGTCTCTTGACATCGGCAAACATACCCTTCTCCAATGCGTTGAACAGACCCTCTTTCTGGAGTGTCTCAAGCAGAGTGATTGTGTCGCCCAACACTTTTGCTGCACGGCTCTTAACGATACCACCCTCTTTGAACTCAACCTCCTCACCGATGTTTTTCATATTGTTGAAGATGTACTTGGCATTCTCGATTGAGAGGTAACGGTCGCTCATGAAAGGAGTGTGAATAGCCTCGGTAGGCATACCGAGCAACTGAATGCCCTGGTGAGTCCAGTTACCGATGATGTTGAACATAGCGTCCTGAATATGACCACGGAAGATGTTTCCTGTCATAAACTTGGTAGGAGGCATATATTTCAGTGTTGCCTTAGGGAATATCTCACGGGTCATCTGAGCCTGAGCCAACTCATAGAGGAAACCATTCTCAAGCATAGGGTCCATTTCAAAAGCATGACCCAGTCCCATCTGCTCCTCTGGCAAACCTGCCATTGCAGCCAACTGCTCGTTTATCAAATCAGAAGCCAGCACAGTGTGAGCCTCTTCGTAAGCGTCTGCAGTTGTCAGGTAGTTATCCTCGCCAGTGTTAATTATTACACCTGCAAAACCGTTGATTACACGGCTGAAGAACTGATCAACCAACGTACGTTGCATATTGATGTCGCGGAACAAGATTCCGTAAAGAGCATCGTTCAGCATAACGTCAAGTCCTTCGAGAGCACCCATAGCTGCTATTTCAGGCATACAGAGACCTGAACAGTAGTTGCACAAGCGAACATAATGACCTACCTCTTCGCCGACCTCGTCAAGAGCTTTACGCATAATACGGAAATTCTCTTGAGTTGCAAATGTTCCACCGAAACCTTCTGTTGTAGCTCCGTATGGGACATAGTCCAACAGCGACTGACCTGTTGTACGAATTACTGCAATCACATCAGCACCCTGACGTGCGGCAGCCTGAGCCTGAACGACATCCTCGTAGATATTGCCAGTTGCGACTATTACGTACAAATATGGTTTAGGTCCTTCACCAATGGTTTTGAGATAATTTTCACGGCGTGCGCGGCGAGCTTTTATACGCTCGATAGTTGCGTCCATGATAGGGTTCAACACGGCATCACGCTCAGCCTGGCTGTGCACCTTGCATTTAGTGATGTCCATCTTGCCGTCAGCCACCTGTTCAGCAATATCCTGAGGGTTCAAACCTGTATCTGCCATAGCGTTGCCAATGAAAAAGACAACACCTTCGCCCAACAGACCATTCTCTTTAATCTGGTCAACTAAAACATTTGGCAATGGCACTCCATTAGCGTCCACACCGTCAACTCCGAGCAGTCGGCATATTGTACGCTCAACTGCCACAGTGGTATATTGCTCCACAAACACCTGCACATCGTCAGCGATGCCCTTTGCAACTTGCTTTGCATAAGCCACTTTCTTGAAATCCAATCCTACTTTTGACTGTTGCATATATTATTTCTTATTTATATTATATTCAAGTCTGCAAAGTTACGAAATTTATTTGAATCCGCAAAGACTTTTTAGATATTTTTTTCGCACACTGACTTTTTCGTCTTTATTTTCTGCTAAATCAATATATTGTTAAGGGTGGTTCTATTAATTAGGTTGAGACGATTTTGAAGTTTATTTTTAGCAGATTGCTGTGCGAAAGGAGGGCGCAATGCGGACATTGTGACCGACTGACAAGCAGCAAGATGCCAAAAAGAAACTTAAAAACACCAAAAAAGTTTATTTATTACTTGTCTTTATTTTTCTTTCTTAACGGTGAATTTATAGAACTCACCATAATAAATTACGCTGCACTCGGCAATACAAGCAAAGCTGGATTGTTCACCTTGGATGGTTTGGAGGGTCGGAGGTTGGGGCAAAATAGGCAGGTTGTCTGCCATCGAAAGCGAGACGGTCAGAGAAGAGATTCAGACGGATGAAAAGAGTTAAGAATTCAGTTGAGAGTTGTGGGCGGTTTTTTGTGGTGAGTGTGAGATGCGGGCGGTTTG
>JAGHVI010000108.1 GCA_018064385.1 Candidatus Minthenecus merdequi | reverse complement strand
GTTTTCCACGGCATTACATCCACCACCACCTACACCAAAAACTTTGATGTTCGTACTAGTGTCATTCACAATGAATTTATCAATTATCGTTTGCATAATATCATTAACTGTGAGTGCGGAGAGTTCAGAAGGTGGAGATTGAGGATATTGGCATATTGTCGAAAGTATAGTCACGCATATTGATGTTGGTTTGATTGTAAGTAATTGATAATCATATTCACTGTCCGTATGGAGTAGGTAGTGCAAAGGTAAGGAGTTTTTTTGATATATGCAAGGGTTTTTGAAAAATTTTTTTGGCTGGTAAACTTGAATTATCTAACTTTCGGACGGGTAAGAGAAGTTGGTATTAACACAGTTATAGTCTTTGTAAAGCAGGAGATCTGAGGATATTACCAATCATCAATATCATCGCAAGCAAAGCTATGGTTGTCATTGAGTCAAAGGTTAATTCGATGGTTGAATATGGCAGTTGTGCCACGTACTGCACGACAAGACGGAAGAGAGTCAACAACCAATCGAGCAACATTCCTGATGCATCGCCAATCAATGGCAGAAGGGTTAGTAAACCTCCGACAAAAATCATAGGTGTCAACAAAGCGATAGCAACATTTGAGAGAATAAAATAGAGAGGCAACTGACCAAAATAGAATACAATTACAGGGAAAACAAGTATTTGCGCAGAAAATGACAATCTGATTATATTGTAAAGTTTTTGCACAAGCCATCCCTTGGTAACTGATGGAAAAGATGGATAGAAGAGAATAATGGAAAAGACAGCAAGGAAACTGAGTTGAAAACCGATGTCGTAGAGTACCAAAGGATTAGCCGCCAACAATACAACAGCCGAGAGTACAAGGGCATTCATCGAATTATACTCCTCGCCATATAAACGGCACAACAGCATCACACTGAACATTAGCGATGCACGACATACAGACGGTGTCATACCGACAAAAAGGGCATACGCCCATATCACGGCAATTCCAGATAGTACTACTACGCTTTTTCGTTTGGCACGTTTGAGTAACAAATTGATGAGCAAGAAAATAAAACCTACATGCATACCGCTGACCACCAGTACATGAGCAACTCCTGCATTGCGAAAATTCGCTTGCACATCCTCATTCAAAGATGATTTTTCGCCTATTGTAATGGCAGAGACTATTCCAAGGTTTTCACGTGAGATGCCAACACGTTTGAATCGTTCGACACACATCTGTCGCCAGGCAGGTATGCTCGCACGAATGTTTTGCCTACGCGCAACAATCTTTGCAGAATCAAGCCAAGCCGCACCTGAATATCCCTTTCTATACAGATAGAGTGGGTAATTGAAATTTCCGCCCAAATATTTTGGCCAGTAAGGAGAAATGTCAGCATCAATTGTTTCGCCGACATTTAGTTGCAAAGAGCTGTCTGTATTGAGTCGTATCAAGCAGTCTTCAAGCAACAAAGCATCGCAAGCCAAATGATGTCCACTACCCTTTTGGACAGAGATAATCTCAATTTTTTGTAATCCATTCACTGGGATATACGGAGCTTTTTCGACAGACCAAATTCCACCGAACGAAAGGGCAAGTAATATAAAGCCAACACTCATCCATACATCGTTTATACGCATAAACAGGCAGAACATAAGCAATAACAAAGCAACACATCCCAAGAGCAACATAAATATAGGAGGAATACCTATACTGTTGACCATCAGCACTCCTATAGACAGAAAAAGGAACAACCTCAAAAAGGTTGTTCCTTTATAAATTTCGACAAGATAATGTTTATTTCTTTTTCTCACGAGGATTTTTAGCATCAACATCGCCCTTGAAAATCCACATACCTTTCTTAAGGACGAAAGAATCAACAGACATATCAGGTCCCATAATAGGTTTGCCATTCTCGTCTTGACCTATTTCCACCAAATGGTCGAAAAGAATTTTCTTTTTCTTCTTGTCAATTTCGAGGGACATTTGGACGTCACGACCATACTGGAACACGATGCGAGAATATTTCTTGCCGTCTTCTTTTTGGAAGATATTGTTGCCGAACTTGATACCACGTTTGTTGACCGACATAACGTCGATTACTTTGTACTGACGGGTATTGTCGATTGGAGCATAACCTAACAAGAGGTAACCGATGTCGTCCTTAACATGAATTGGGGTGATTTTGTAATACATTGCACCATACCATTCAGTGTCAGCAATTTTACTCTTCTCGCTTGGTACGCTTGGGATTCCCTGAGCAAGTACATACGTAACACCCAATGCCTTGTTGTAACAGAGAGCGTAGAACTGCGAGGTGTTGTTCTGGTCTTTCAACGACACATTCCAAGAATACATGTAGAGCAGGCCATCGTCAGATACAACACAACCGACATTAGGGAGCAGGTCAAACTCGTAGTCAAATGGGAAATCCTCGTACATAAGGATTTCTATCATTTCACGTTGTATGGAGTCAGCCATACGGGTAATCGCATCATTGTCCTCCATCTGGTCAATCTCGCTGAACATCTGGCGGATATTGGCTTCACGTTCTTGCCAAGAAATCTCCTCCATCTCCTGTGCAGTCAATGCTACAGAAAACAGCAAAGAGAGCGCAATAATCAAATAATGTTTCATAACGATTAGTGTTTTGTTTTCAGGCTGCAAATTTACAACTTTTTTTCGACAAAACAGCAAAATCGGCAATATTTTTATCATTTAGCGGCGAAATGCTTGTTATCCACCGCATTTAGAAAAGCCGCAATGAGTACATTTGACACATCCCTCAACCATTATGAGTGTTGCCTGACCGCAACTTGGACAAATTGTTGACAATTCTGTTCCGTTAGGGATGTATTTTTTCAAAGCACGGGCGACACCTTCTTTCCAATTGTTGATAGATTCGGAATTAAGTTGCAAACCTGTGACAAGTTTTATGACCTGGTCGATAGGCATACCATATCTGAGCACACCAGAAATAAGTTTTGCGTAATTCCAATATTCCTTGTCAAATTTGTGAGAGAGTCCTTCGATTGTAGTTTTGTAGCCACGGGAGTTTTTGAACTGGAAGTCGTAACGACGGTTACCTTCGTCATCTGTTGTCTTTATGATAACGCCCTCGTTGACGGATTTAGGGAGCAAAAGGCCATCTTCATCGTCAGCGAGACCTGTAAAAATTTCATAAGGTCTGCCCTCCTCAGTCAAGCCAACAAAGGCAATCCATTTTTCTTTATTATTTTGAAACCTTACAACCTCACATTTCAACTCTTTAGGACGAGTGAGTGCCGATTGGTTGAAGCATACGCAACGTTTATTTTTGTCTTGTTCCTCCTTCTCTTTTGTAGTGGTCAGCACACCGACACGAGAGCCATCACGATAGATGGTGCAACCCTTGCAACCACTGCGCCAAGCCTCCATATAGAGTTCAGCGACAAGAGTTTCGGGAGTATCCTTAGGCAAATTGATTGTAACAGAGATGCTGTGATCCACCCATTTTTGGATACGGCCTTGCATTTTGACTTTCATTACCCAGTCGATGTCTTCAGCGGTAGCTTTATAATAAGGTGATTTAGTTACGATTTCCTCTATTTCCTCGTTGGTGTATTTTTTGTTAACATCATATCCATTAATGCGCATCCAGTCAACGAACTTGTGGTGATATACACGATACTCCTCCCAACAGTTGCCTTCAGCATCACGTAAATCTATACGAACGTTTGAGTCGTTAGGGTTAACCTTGCGTTTACGGTCATAGACAGCACGAAAGACAGGTTCAAGACCAGAGGTTGTCTGAGTCATTATTGAGGTAGTGCCCGTAGGGGCGATAGTCAGACAAGCTATGTTTCGTCTTCCGTATTTGACCATTTCCTTGTAGAGTGCAGGGTCAGCCATTTTAATACGATTGACGAAAGGATTATGTTTTTCGCGTTCAGCATCATAGATGAGGAAAGCCCCACGTTCTTTTGCCATAATGACAGACGAACGGTAAGCCTCGACAGCGACAATGCGGTGAACCTCTTCGCTGAAGTCGATAGCCTCTTCGGAAGCATATCGCAAGCCGAGAGCAGCAAGCATATCACCTTCGGCAGTGATACCTACTCCGGTACGACGACCCTGAAGAGTTTTTGCCTTGATTTTCTTCCAAAGTTCAAGTTCGGTGGATTTGACAGTAGATGACTCAGGGTCACCTTCAATCTTATTGATGATAAGGTCAATTTTTTCGGATTCGAGGTCTATGATATCGTCCATAATACGCTGTGCGTAACGGACATGTTCACGGAACTTATCGAAATTGAAGGTTGCTTTGTCTGTAAAAGGTTCGTCAACATACGAATAGAGATTGATGGCGAGAAGTCGGCAACTATCGTAAGGACAAAGAGGTATTTCGCCACAAGGGTTAGTTGATACAGTTCTGTAACCGAGGTCGGCATAGCAGTCAGGCACAGATTCTCTTAATATTGTGTCCCAGAACAACACACCGGGTTCGGCCGAAGCCCAAGCATTATGAATGATTTTATTCCATAGTGAGCGAGCATTGATGATTTTGCTGACTTTAGGGGTGTCAGAATCAACAGGCCATTTCTGTTCGTATTCGTGATCCATCTCGACAGCCTGCATAAACTCATCGTCAATTTTGACGGATATGTTTGCACCTGTGATTTTACCCTGTTCAAGTTTAGCATCGATAAACTTCTCGGAGTCAGGATGTTTTATAGAGACAGAAAGCATCAATGCACCACGACGACCTCCTTGTGCGACCTCTTTTGTAGAATTTGAATATCGTTCCATAAAAGGGACAATACCAGTGGAAGTAAGGGCAGAATTTTTGACAGGGGAACCTTCAGGACGAATGTGGGTAAGATCATGTCCCACACCACCGCGACGCTTCATAAGTTGAACCTGTTCCTCGTCAATTTGGAAAATTGCGCCATAAGAGTCAGCTTTACCGTCAACGCCAATAACAAAGCAATTCGAAAGAGAAGAGACCTGTAGGTTATTGCCGACACCAGTCATTGGGCCACCCTGAGGAACAATGTAGCGAAAATGATCCATAAGGTCAAAAATTTCCTGCTCAGTCATCGGATTTTTGTACTTCCGTTCGATACGTGCGATTTCGCTTGCAATTCGATGGTGCATCTCAGTCGGTGTTTTTTCGTAAAGATTTCCATTTGAATCTTTCAGTGCATACTTGTTCTGCCAGACCTGTGCTGCCAATTCGTCACCGCCAAAGTATTCGATGCATGCTTGTTTTGACTCGTTGATGTCAATTGGTTCCATAAAAAATAGATGTGTTTGATTATTGCTATACCTTTATAAGAAATTCGGTGCAAAGATACAATAATGTTTTGAAATGCCAAACATAAACAAAAAAATTTTTTCCACATATTCAAAAGTTATCCAAAAGTTTTCATCAACATATTATATTACAACAACATAAGTCAAATAGCACATGCGAAAAATTGTCAAAAAGCAGAAACATGCCACGATATTTTCGTGTGTTAACTTTTCTAAAATAGATTACTTTAGAATCAGACAGAGCAATATGTTAAGAAATGTGATTTTTCACAACATTGTAATTTTGTAGAAAAATAATCTGATATATATTTTTATGAACCGAGAAAAAAGTGTATATTTGCAGCATAATTCGGAACATAGGCTCTACACGAACAAATATTTACAAATCAATAAATTATCATTTTTATGAAACCAACACACATTGAACATCTCGGCGTTGCAGTGCCAAAGCTTGAAGATGCCATTCCTTATTTCGAGCAGTTGCTCGGTACAAAATGCTATTCAATCGAAGAGGTTGCAGATCAGAAAGTCAAGACTGCATTCTTCAAGGTAGGACAGACAAAGATTGAACTTCTTGAGCCAACTTCGCCAGAAAGCACCATTGCAAAATGGTTAGAAAAGAATCCACGAGGTGGTGTTCACCACGTTGCATTCAACTTTGAAGGCGGTCTTCAGAAAGTTTTGGACGAGGCAGCAGCTAACGAGTGGCAGCTCATTGACAAGCAGCCACGTAAAGGTGCAGAAGGTTTGAACATTGCATTCCTTCATCCAAAATCGACTCACGGCATTCTGACAGAACTTTGCGAACAGCCTAAGTAATCAAAAAAACCGAAAACAATTAAACTCACAAATAGAAAAATGGAGAACAAAGAGAAAGTTAAAAAGCTTATCGACCTGCGCGTGCAGGCAAAGCTTGGCGGCGGTCAGAAGCGTATTGACTCGCAGCATAGCAAGGGTAAATACACAGCACGCGAGCGTATCGAAATGCTCTTGGATGAGGGTTCGTTCGAGGAACTTGATATGTTTGTAACACATCGTTGCGTAAACTTCGGGCTTGAGAAAGAAAAATATCTCGGAGATGGTGTTGTCATCGGACATGGAACAATCGAAGGTCGTTCGGTGTATGTTTTTGCTCAAGACTTCACAGTGTTCGGAGGTTCGCTTTCTGAGACTATGGCTTTGAAGATTTGCAAAGTTATGGACTTAGCTATGAAAATGGGTGCTCCAGTTATCGGTATTAACGATTCGGGTGGTGCTCGTATTCAGGAAGGTGTAACTGCATTAGCAGGTTATGCTGAGATTTTCGAGCGTAACATCCTTGCATCAGGTGTTGTTCCACAGATTTCTGCTATCTTCGGTCCTTGTGCCGGTGGTGCAGTTTATTCTCCTGCATTAACAGACTTCATACTTATGACCGAGGAGAACTCATATATGTTTGTAACTGGTCCAAAAGTTGTTAAGTCTGTAACAAACGAGACAATTTCGACAGAAGACCTTGGTGGTGCACGAATCCATGCATCTAAGTCAGGTGTAGCACACTTCCGTTCAGCAAACGAGCAAGAGTGCATTGCAACAATCCGCGAGCTCATTTCGTACATTCCACAGAACAACCTTGAGGAGGCACCAATATGTGAGTGTACAGACCCAATCAATCGTCTTGAGGATGAGTTGAACAGCATCATTCCTGACAATCCTAACATGCCATACGATATGAAGCGTGTCATCAACTGCATCACTGATAATGGTCAGTTCCTTGAAGTTCATGCAGATTACGCAAAAAATATCGTTGTAGGTTTTGCACGTTTCAATGGTGTATCAACAGGTATAATAGCCAACCAGCCAGCATTTCTTGCAGGTGTTCTTGACTGCGATGCTTCGCGCAAGGCTGCGAGATTCATCCGTTTCTGCGATGCATTCAACATTCCTATTCTCACATTGGTTGATGTTCCTGGCTTCCTTCCAGGTTCAGGTCAAGAGTATGCAGGTATCATTACCCATGGTGCAAAACTTATGTTTGCATACGGAGAGGCTACTGTTCCAAAAGTTACAGTTACATTGCGTAAGTCATATGGTGGTGCACACTGCGTGATGAGTTCAAAACAGCTTCGTGGTGACTTCAACTATGCTTGGCCAACAGCAGAAATCGCTGTTATGGGTGCAGCAGGTGCAATTGAGGTTCTTGAGGGTCGTACAATCGCCAAGATGGAGAATCCAGACGAGAAAGCTCAATATATCAACGAGAAGACAAACGAATACAAAGACAAATTTGCGAATCCATATATGGCAGCATCGTATGGTTATATTGATGATGTCATTGAGCCACGCAACACTCGTTTCAGAGTTATCCGCGCATTCCAAGCTCTTCAGACAAAGAAGTTGACAAACCCACTGAAGAAACATTCTAACATTCCATTGTAAACAACATGCTGTTAGTTAATTGGACAAACACAATGATCATAACCGTTGTAGGGTTCTGCATCGTCTTCGTCATTCTGACTATACTTATTTGTGTCATCAAACTCTTCGGACATGTGATGGCACCAAAGGTTAGAAAGGTGAAGAAGATACCAGTTCAACAATCAACGAACAGTGTTCGTGAGGAAGAAGATGAGGTTCACATACCAGCCATCCACAGTGCAGCCATAGCAACAGCGTTGCATCTCTACACAGATGACAACCATGATAAAGAGAGTTATATACTCCGAATCAACAAGGTAGCACGCAGATATTCCCCATGGAACTCGAAAATTTATGGTCTGAACCAACTCAAATGAACCATCATGAAAGCTAAAAAGAAGACAATTTCAGATCTTGAGCTTACAGCAGTGTCAATGGCTCTGCACTTGTATTTGGACGACAATGTTCACGATATTGAGTCTGGCAAATTGACAATAAACACCGTGGACAGACGTTTCTCTCCATGGAACTTAAAAATCTTTGGTTTAAACAACAAACTCTAAAAACACAATGAAGAAATTCAAATTTTCAATAAATGGCAGCAAGTTCGAGACTTCGGTAAACGAACTCGAGAACAATCAGTTCGAGATAGAGGTCAACGGCACAACATACACTGTTGATGTAGAACGCGAGGCTGCAGCAGCTCCAAAGACCACACCAGGCAAAGTTGCATCAATTGCGACGCCAAACTCGGCTGCAGGCACAGTTGCAACGACCAAATCGCCACTGCCAGGCAGCATCGTAAAGGTAATTGCAGCAGAGGGGACTAAGGTAGCTAAAGGCGACACAATCCTCACAATGGAGTCTATGAAAATGGAGAACGAAATTAAAGCAGAATGCTCTGGTACAGTTGCAAAAATTTATGTAGCAGCAGGACAGAACGTGATGCAAGACGACAAATTGTTCGACATCAAGGCAGAAGGCGTTATCGCTGCAGCACCTGTTCAAACAGCACCTACAGCTGCACCTACAGCCGCTCCTAAGGCTACCGCTACTGGCGAGGGCAAACCTATCAAATCTCCACTGCCAGGAAGCATTGTCAAGATTCTTGTAAAAGAGGGTCAAGCCGTTAAACGCGGAGAGACAATCCTCACTATGGAGTCCATGAAAATGGAGAACGAGATTAAAGCAGAGAAAGACGGTGTAATCACAGCCATAAAGGTGACTGTAGGTCAGAACGTAATGCAGGACGATGACCTTGTCATTATGGCGTAAAAACGGGAGACATCGTTTTCTCAATTAATATGAAGCCACTTAGAGTAATACTCTTGACTTTAATGTTTATCTTCCCGCTGCACGGTATTCTTGCACAACAGGATACCGTAGCAGTGGCAGGAGGTAACCCGGTTGCTATTACTGACGAAGTAACAAGTTCAACAAATATTGATAATGAAACACTTGACCTGGGCGAAATAATCATAGACTTCTGCAAAAGCATGGGGTTCTATCAAATATTCGCATCAGAGGGAGGTTGGAAATACCTGATAATGCTGCTTGTGTCATTCTTGCTGCTTTATTTGGCCATTGTCAAAAAGTTTGAGCCGCTGTTGCTGTTGCCTATAGCCTTCGGAATGCTGTTGACCAATCTACCTGGTGCCGAGATGTTTCACAATGAGAACTTCGCAGGTGGCCATGTTCATTGGGATCTTATGACATCTACCGATACAGCTGGTCTATTGGATTATCTGTATCTTGGTGTAAAGTTGGGCATCTACCCATGTCTTATTTTCGTAGGAATTGGTGCAATGACCGATTTCGGTCCACTGCTTGCCAATCCTAAGAGTCTTCTTTTGGGAGCAGCAGCACAACTTGGTATTTTTATTACGTTCATTTGTGCTTGCGGTATGGGCTTTACAGCTCAAGAGGCTGCATCAATCGGTATTATCGGAGGTGCAGATGGACCGACAGCAATCTTTCTGACATCACGTCTTGCTCCGCACTTGCTTGGACCTATTGCCGTTGCAGCATATTCTTATATGGCTCTTGTTCCTGTTATCCAGCCGCCTATTATGCGTCTGCTGACATCCAAAAAGGAACGTTCCATTCGTATGAAACAGTTACGCTCTGTGTCCAAGACTGAGAAGATAGTCTTTCCTATCATGGTAGCTGCCTTCGTGTCATTGCTCTTGCCATCTGCTGCATCCCTTGTCGGATGTCTCATGCTGGGCAACCTTATGAAGGAGTCTGGCGTATGCGAGCGACTGACCAAGACGGTACAGAATGAGCTTATGAACATCGTAACAATCTTTCTTGGTATCACAGTTGGTGCCACAGCCACAGCCGAGGCGTTTCTGAACATTCAGACACTGATGATTCTCGTTATTGGTATAGTTGCGTTCAGTTTCGGTACAGCCGGTGGCGTATTGCTCGCCAAACTGATGAATGTGTTCCTTAAGGAGAAAATTAACCCACTCATCGGCTCTGCTGGTGTATCAGCCGTTCCTATGGCAGCACGAGTGTCCCAGACCGTTGGTCAAGAGGAAAATCCGAGCAACTTTTTGCTCATGCACGCTATGGGACCTAACGTTGCCGGTGTAATCGGTTCTGCCGTTGCTGCTGGTATCCTTCTTGGAATTCTTGGATAACAATAAACAAAAAAAAGAGTACGCCCCAATCTTGGTTTGATAGAGGTGTACTCTTTTATTAAGGAGGGGGTCTGTTAAGGGTAGTTCTATTAATTATGTTTGTATGTTATATCAAAGGGTGGTTCATAGCCACATAGCCTGCCATGCTCCCTTCTTTCGCACAGCAATCTGCTAAAAATAAACTCTAAAAACCCTCAAAATGAATTTATAGAACTCACCTTAACTAGATGAAGAAACGCATAATTCATATTGCGACAATTGTAGTCGCATGCGCACTATTGGTAGGTGCTGCAACGTGGTTAACACTTCCTGGTGAGGAATACCACATGATGCTCCATAGAAATGTCTTTGAGAGCATCGCCTATTTGAACGACGACACCGAAGTCCAAATACCAATCGAAGTCATGCTTACAGACTTTCGTATAGAAAATACGACGACAGACCAAGGAAATGATACACTTTACATTTTTTCGCTTCTGCTTCAACCCACAGGCAACACATCACCCGAAAAAATTAAAGACATAACTTTACAACCCTTGCAAACAGAGACTTATCTTCATTATAACATCTATATTGAACAATTTTCATACAACAAGGCAGAGGATCGTCTGATAGCATTCATAAAGATTGAACGTTTGCGTTACCAGTTGTTGCTCAATTCATTGAACCTATAACGAAAAATATTTTGAAAATTTTCCACAAAACACTTGCACAATAACGCAAAAAGTCGTACCTTTGCACTCGCTATTTGGAACTGCCTTATGGTGTAATGGTAGCACTACAGATTCTGGTTCTGTCTGTGAGGGTTCGAATCCTTCTAAGGCAACAAAACAGTTCGGATGACGGAGGTT
>JAGHVI010000056.1 GCA_018064385.1 Candidatus Minthenecus merdequi | reverse complement strand
TCGGTCACATAGCCCGCTATGCTCCCTTCTTTCGCACAGCAATCTGCTAAAAATAAACTTCAAAATCGTCTCAACCTAATTAATAGAACCACCCTTTATTTATCTTGGGGAGTAATGTTAGAACATTCCAAACTGCTGAAGCATTATCATCATAATAGCTAAAGGAATCAGATAACGAACGAATATAAAATATATTGGAAAGAACTTTGGTTTCATTCCAAATTCGGTCAGAGTCGCTTTCACCTTCTGCTTGCTGACGAACCAACCAAAGAATATGGACATAACCATTCCACCTAAAGGAAGAAAATACTCAGATGTGATGTCGTTGAACCATGTGAAAAGTGAGCGTCCTCCGAAGTAAAACAATGAATTTTCAGTCAGAGAATAACAGCAACCGTAAGCGCCTATGATAAGCATTATCACGACTATAATATTTGACTTGAAACGTGTGATATGCAATTTATCTGCAAGGCATGATGTCAAAACCTCGTGCAGCGAAATGGTTGATGTAAAAGCACCAATAGTCAACAATGAAAAGAATAAAAGCGAAATAATCATACCTCCACGCATTTGCGAGAAAACAGCAGGCAAAGCAATGTATGCCAAAGAAGGTCCTTCGCTTGGTTCTATGCCATAAGCAAACACTGCTGGAAATATCATAAATCCTGCCATAACGGCAATCATTGTGTCAAACAACGAAATTTGCAAAGAGGTGTTAACTATATTGCCTTTGTTCATATATGAGCCATAAACCAATAATACGCCTGAAGCTAACGAGAGCGAGAAAAATGACTGTCCTAATGCCGAAAGTGCAACTGATGGTGTAATCTTTGAAACATCAAAATTTAAATAGAACTGATAACCTTCTGCATTTCCAGGCAAAAAAGCAACATAAACAGACAATATGATTATTATGACAAAGAGAGCAGGCATAAGAATTTTGGATGCTTTTTCAATTCCTTTCTCAATACCAACTTTAATAACAAGGAATGTAGCAATAATAAAAATCGTCAGCCATACATAAGGGCGATAAGACGAAAAGGCAAAGTCGTTAAAAAAAGTGCCGAGAGCAGATGCATTCATACCTTCGAATGTTGAGGTTGCGAAAGTTTGGTATATATATTCGAGAGACCAACCAGCCACGACCATATAGAAACACAATATCAGGAATGCAGAGAGAACTCCCATTGCACCACGAAATTCCAACATTTATTGCCCACGATAGAGCTAAAAGCATCAATGGGATTAGTTTTTGCCATACGTCCAATGGACAATTCAGTAATAAGAGCGGGAAATCCCAATAATAGCACGCAAATCAAGTAAACAACAAGAAAAGCACCACCGCCATTAGTTCCTGCCTCGTAAGGAAATTTCCATATATTGCCTAATCCAACAGCCGACCCTACTGCGGCTGCCAACATACCGAAATTACTTTTAAATGATGACCTGTTATTCATATATGTAATTGTTCATTAGTGTTTTATATTATACCTAATTGTTGAAGCATTATAAGAAGAATGATTATTGGAATAATAAATCGAATAATAAATATAAATATAGAGAAAAGACGCTCGCTCATACCAAAAGAAATAAGAGCTTTGTGTGATTTCTCGCGAGAAACGACCCAACCCAAGAAAATAGCCATTAACATACCACCAAGAGGAATCATTAAACTGGAGGTCAAGTAGTCGAACAAATCGAAAATATTCTTTCCACAGACAACGAATGGAGAACCTTTGGTCAGCGAGTGACAGCAGATGGCAGACGTTGCGCAAAGCAAAAATCCGATTATGACAATAGAGAGTTTACGACCTATGTGTAAAAGTTCAGAAACAGTCACTACTATTGTTTCGTAAAGCGAGATTGTTGATGTTAGGGCAGCGACAGCCAGCAGGAAGAAAAAGAGAACGGAGAAAAGCATACCGCCATGCATTTGTGCAAAAACAGCAGGTAGTGCAATAAACGCAAGCGAAGGGCCTTCGGTTGGTTCGATGCCAAAGGCAAAAACAGCAGGGAAAATGACCAATCCTGCCATTACTGCTATAAGAGTGTCAAGTATGCAGATTTGCATACAGGTTGAGACTACATTTCCTTGTTTCATATATGAGCCGTAAGTCAGCATTATCGCAAAACCTATCGAAAGAGAAAAAAATGCTTGTCCCATAGCCTGCAAAATGATGGTAGGCGTTATTTTCGAGAAATCCGGCTTCAAATAAAACTCATATCCAGGTTCGTTGCCAGCAATAAAAATGACCCTGATGACCAAGAACAGCATAACGGCAAACAATATAGGCATAAGAATCTTTGAACCAGCCTCAATGCCTTTCTGGACACCGAATATCAATACTGCCGCTGTCAGAAAAATGAAGATAATAACCCACAGATAGGGACGTGTTGTGTTTGTGGAAAACTCTTTAAATTCCGTGGTGAGGTCTTGGGCATTCATACCGGCAAACGAATCCGTCGTTATGGTCTGCCATATATACTCAAGCGACCAACCTGCAACGATAAAATAAAACCCAAGTGTCAAGAATGCCACAAGAACTCCCATTATGCCTATGAAATTCCAATGTCTGTTGCCTTGAATTGTACTGAAGGCGGTTACTGGATTTGTGCCAGCCATTCGACCGATTGATAACTCGGTTACCAATGCAGGGAACCCCAACAGTATAACGCATATCAAATATACAACAAGAAAAGCACTGCCGCCATTCTGTCCTGCGACATAAGGAAATTTCCATATATTACCCAATCCAACGGCTGACCCAACAGCTGCTGCCAGCATTCCGAATTTTGAACCGAAAGAAGAACGTTTATCCATTTATTTCTGTAAGTTTATAATTTTCAGATTATCTGTGTTAATTGTGCCAAATCTACTTGTCTCCTCTGTCATTTGGAGAGCCGAGCCAGCCAGATAGATAGTACCTAAGCCCTTCACAACAGCGTCAATTGTTCCGACCTGTATCTCTTGAGTATTGATTTTTCCCAAACCACGCAGCCTGACGTTGAGTCGTCGAGCGTATATGTGACCATAAACATTGACCGAGCCTGCACCATACATCTCTAACCATACATTCTCCTTTGCTTGAATATCACCAGTGATGTTAATGTTTCCGGCTCCATTCATCGAACTGATAAACTTCTGTGTTGAGACAATACCTTTGATGTCACAACTGCAAGTTCCTGATACGGAAATGTTTGTTATAATTGATGTTATTGAGTTGAGTTTCATCGAACCAGCACCTTCGACTTCGCCAATAAGTGTGTCGCAAACCAAAGCCCCGTCCATAACAAACGAGCCTGTGCCTTTTTTGTTAACAATTGCAAGAGTGGTTGTCAGCGACCTGAGTGTCAGTGAACCTATACCGGAGACACTCAACTCAGCGTATGGTAGGTTCATATCTGATTCGGCAATAAAAGAGGATACTTCAGAAACTGAAACTTTCGACAGCATTGGCGCTGATATATAGACAGGTATCCTTTCAATCCTGTTGCCATTGTATGATATACATAAAGTTCCATCAGTTACGACAGTATTGGTCTTAGCGAGCAATTCTCCATCCAGCGTGTCAATATATACACGGAAAATATTGTTTTCAGTATAGTGGACTTCGAAACAATCTTGAACATCCAGTTTGTCAAACCCTGTCAAACTCCTTTCTCGCGTATCCTTGATGGCATACAACTGAACAGCAAGGACGATTAGAAACAATAATGAATAAATTCGTTTCATAGTTTTGTGGCTTTGTATAACATTGATATTCCGAAAGTCTGTGACTTGAAACTTGTGTTTGCAAAGCCTGCTTTGTGCAGACGTTCCAAAAACTCATCGCCCCAAATAAAACTTTTTACACTCTGAGGCAGATAGTCATAAGCAGACTTGTCGTGACTCACTATTCGCCCAACGATGGGAAGAAGTTTCGTGAAATAAAAATCGTAAACGGACCGCATAACACGTGATGTTGGATAAGCAAATTCCAATATTCTCAGTTCCCCGCCAGGAACTAAAACACGATACATTTCGGCAAGCGATTTATCTAACTCGGCAAAATTTCTAACTCCATACGAACAAGTCACAACATTAAAAGTTTTGTCATCAAAAGGCAAGGCAGCGCAGTCTGCATGTTGGAAAGAGATGTTGGTGGTAAGATTGAAATCTCGGACTTTTTTCTCTCCAATGTTTATCATTTTATCTGACAAATCAACTCCTATGACTTGTTGGGCTTTCCCTGCTTGAACGATGGCAATAGCGAGGTCGCCTGTGCCTGTTGCAACATCAAGACAGAATTGCGAGCAATCGGGTAATGATTTGACAGCCTCGTGTCGCCATCGTTTGTCGATGTTTAGAGACAACAAATGATTCAACCCATCGTAATGACCTGCAATTCTATCGAAAAGAGCACCTATATTGGCTTTCGTATCATACATAATATCTGATAAATAGGCGATACACTAATAAATATCTACCAATTTGCAAAGTTACAAAAAAATCCATACAAAATGATATTAAATCCAATCTATTATTTTGATTAAATAATGCTCGAAAGATATTGTTATACCGATTTTTTTTTGTATCTTTGCAGCCGAATTGTGTGACGTATATGAAATTGGTCCTGGATATAGGCAATAGCTATACAAAAGTAGCTATGTATGAGGAGTATGCAGCCGTAGAAAGATTACTTGTCCATAAAGACAACGAGGATGCAGAAAGTGCAAGGTTATGGCTTGCCAAGGCTGACAGTGTGGCAATATCAACGGTAGGACGGTACTCACTGATTGGAGAAATAGTAGAAAACAGTGGCAAACCATTGTTCAAACTCACAAAAGAAACCCCTCTGCCGTTCCGCAATGCGTATTTGACGCCGGAAACGTTGGGGCTTGACCGCATAGCTGGAATGTTCGGTGCTTATGCTATGTATCCTAAAAAAAACGATTTTCTGGTTGTTGACCTTGGAACTTGCAATACCTACGACATCATTCTTGATAATGTTTTTATCGGAGGAAACATAGCACCCGGTGTAGATATGCGAATGAAAGCAATGCACGAATTTACAGCAAAACTGCCTCTCTTTGCACCAAAAGATAATGGACGGATAGTAGGCCGTAACACAGAGGAGGCAATGGAGTGTGGTGCGTTGACGGGAGTAGTTGACGAGGTGAACAGTTACATAAAACGATTTTATAATGATGCCCCTAATGGAGTATGTATATTGACTGGGGGGTATTCTGAACTGATTATCAATTACGTTAATGGACAGTACGTATATAACCCATTTCTTGTACCTGACGGATTAAACTATGCTGCATTGTATCGGTCTAAAAAATAGAATGAAAAGAATCTTTACAAATATCGTCCTATCCACATTGTTGATGCTTGCGACATCCCAAGTCATAGGGCAGAATATAACAAACTCCCCATTTACCAGATATGGTTATGGGCAATTGGAAGATGGTTGTTTTGCAAGAACACAATCTATGGGCGGATTGTCATACGGGCTTTACTCACCAAACCATATCAATCCTATAAATCCTGCTACATATACGTCAACAGATTCAACGACTTTCCTTTTTGAAATGGGAGTGTCCGGATTGTTATCAAGTTTTGACAGCAAAGGAACGACAGAAAATACCTTTTCAGGCAAGTTGGATTATGTGGCTCTCCAGTTCCTTGCAACAAAATGGTTAGGTCTGAGCGCAGGTCTGCTGCCTTACTCCTATGTTGGTTACAACTACGGTGTCAATGATTCAATTTCGTTGGCAGGCGAGGAGAACCCGCAGCAATACTACCAAACCTTTCAAGGAATGGGAGGTATAAATCAAGTTTACCTTGGTCTGACTTTCAATATATTGGACTATATAACATTAGGTGCGAACGGGTACTATATGTTCGGAAACCTAAACCACTATCGCACGATGATGTACACTTCGTCAGATGCATTGACATACGCTGCGATAGTCAAAGAACAGGAGCATATCAATAACTTCAATGTCAGATTCGGAGTTCAATATCACCAACCAATAGGGAAAGATCACCTTATCACACTTGGAGCAATATATGAGTTCAGAAGCAAACTGAAAGGTGACTATACTCTGACAAAAATAGCTGTTGATACCCTTGAATTAAAAGATGACAATGGCAGTCTGTTCGAGATGCCTCAAATGTGGGGAGTAGGGTTTTCATACAACTACCAGAAAAGGCTGACGGTTGGCGCTGATTTTACGATGCAGGAATTTGGCAATGCGATGTTTGCCGGCAAACGCGACTCGTTAGAAAACAGGATGAGGGTAGCAGCAGGAATCGAGTATATTCATAATCCCTTGGGCAGAAGATACATTGACAGAATGTGGTGGAGAATCGGCGCAAACTATCGCAACTCGTACACCAGAATACAGGGAAAAACCTCTAATGATTTTTCGGTGACATTCGGTATAGGTTTCCCTCTCAGAACATCAAAAACCGTCTTGCATTTCAATATGGAATATGGTAAAATAGGAGTAAATAATGCTCAAACGATAAAAGAACAATATATAAAATTCGGTCTCTGCTTTTCATTAAATGAGACTTGGTTCGTTAAAAATAAAATCAGATAATCAATATGAAAAAGTTAATTCTTACTTTTGCTCTCATCGTTGGATTTGGTACTGCAATGGCGCAGGAAAACGATGATATTGTTGCCAAGAGGGAACAGTGTCGTACCAATGCAAGTCTTTTTACAGAGTCTTGCAAGATTAAGGATTATGCCTCGGCCGTTGAACCTTGGGAAACCGTCTATAGGGAATTTCCTGATTTGACGAAAAACATTTATATATATGGTCCAAGGATTATAGAATGGCAAATTTCGCAGACGCAAGATACGGCTATGCAGTCAAAGCTGTTCAACAAGCTTATGGATGTTTTTGACTCGCAAATTAAGTATTTCGGCGAAACAGATGAAAAGAAGGCATCCATAATGCTGAAGAAGGCTTCGTATTATATGCAGTATCGTCCTAATGACATCAAGACTGGACACAGTTGGATGCGCGAGTCTATAACACTTCTTCAGGAAGGTACTGACCCTGCTTATGTACAGAATTTCATTATGGTGTCTGATGCTTTGTACAAGGCTGATAACAATATGGCAGAAAGTTACATTTCGGATTATGAGTTGTGCAGTGCAATTCTGGATAAGACTTTATCAGATTCAACAAGCAAGAGATATCCTGTCTGCAAGCAGATAAAGGCTTATGCAGATAACCTTTTCGCTGTTTCGGGTGTAGCTGATTGTGAGAAGATGAACTCAATCTTCCTTCCTGCAATTGAGGCAAATAAGGAGAATCTGGCTTACCTCACTTCTCTTTTGAGTCTCTTTAAGTCATTGGATTGTCGCGAAACTGAGGCTTACTACACTGCTTCAACCTACTCGTTCAATATCGACCCTTCATCCGAAGCTGCAGGAGGACTTGGACGAATGTATTTCTCAAAGGGAGAATACCAAAAGAGTATTGAATATCTTGAACAGAGTATCAATCTGGCAACAAACAAGTCCGAGACAGATGATGAATATTTGATTATGGCTTCTGCATATATGAAGTTGAACAATGACCGTAAGGTTAGAGAGTGTTGCAAGAATTCACTGGAAATCAATCCTAAGCAAGGCACTCCTTATATATTGCTTGCATCAATATATGCTTCAGCAAAGGTTAGCGATGACCCAATTCTTCAAAAGTCAGTCTATTGGGCAGCCGTTGACCAATTGCGCAAGGGACGAGAGGTTGAGACCAAGGCGTCAATTGTTGATAAGATTAACAGTCTGATTGCACAATATTCTCAGTACTTTCCAACCAAGGAACAGATTTTTATGCACGACGAAATAAACGAAGGTCAGTCATATTTTGTAGGTGGTATTGTGGGTGAATCGACCATTGTACGAGGTAAGTAAATCTTGAAACAGAATTCATATATTAAAGAATGTGTAGCGGTGGCTTTTTTGTCCATCGCTGCACTGCTGTTACTGAATTCGTGTGAAAAAGAACATAAAAACGAATCCTCCATATCAGACAGAAAAAATGCACCTGTGCTCTACGAGGATTCTATAACAGCACTTGTCTCTGACTCAGGGATATTGCGTTATCGTCTCACTGCGATGAAGTGGTACGTTTTCGACAAAGCTGATACACCATATTGGGACTTTCCTGACGGCATACGTTTCGAACGCTTTGACATCAACTATAACATTGATGCTGCAATTGAGTGTGACAAGGCAGTATATTTCAGCGAGATGGAGAAATGGCATCTCGAAGGAAATATAAGAGCCCAAAATCTTAATGGTGAACGTTTCTATACTGATGAATTGTATTGGGATCAGAAAAATGAGACCGTTGAAAGCGACGAGAAGATAACCATTATCCAAAAGGACAAAAAGATACTGGGCAAGGGCTTTCGTGCTAATCAGACTTTCTCGCAATACACTATACTTCAACCAACTGGTATTTTCCCAGTTGAAGAATCCGAAAGTACAACTGATACTCCTGGCAGTACTCCGTAGTTGCCAATTCTGTTTATGAATGTTGTTATTATAATAGTTATCTCATTATTGTTCTCCGCTCTCTTCTCAGGAATGGAGATAGCATTCGTGTCGTCCAGCAAACTCAGGTTTGAGATGGATAAGAAAGAGAATAACATTACATCAAAAATCATAGACTTCTTCTACCGGCATAGCGAGATGTATATAACCACAATGCTGGTAGGAAACAACATAGCTTTGGTGGTTTATGGAATACAGACAGCGAAACTTTTGAACGAGCCAATTGAACAATATATTACAGAAAACCCCATATTAGTTCTGACTATACAAACGATAATATCAACTATTGTTGTATTATTCACTGGCGAATTCATACCGAAGACAATTTTCAAATCAAGTGCTAATTCCTGGTTACGTGTTTTTTCTCCAATTATTTTCTGTATATATATACTTCTTTATCCCATAACCTTTTTTGCTTCTTCTCTCTCGAAAGGAATACTGAGAGTTGTGGGGCAGTATAACCCTCAGAAAAAGAATAATGTACTCAACAAAATAGATTTGGATTACCTTGTTACGGAGACTATTGAAAGTGTCGAAGAGACCAGTGAGGTGAAAAACGATATGAAACTTTTCCAAAATGCGCTTGATTTTTCGAAAGTAAAGTTGAAAGAGTGTGCTGTGCCAAGGACTGAAATCACCGCTTTGGACTACTTGTCAACCGAAGAAGATTTGAAAAATGCCTTCAATGAGACAGGCTATTCTAAAATTCTGATATATAAGGACAACATTGACAATATCATTGGATATTTTCATTCGAGCGACCTTTTCCAATATGCCAAAGATGGAGATAAGTTTGACTGGCATCACTATCTGCGCAAAATGCCAATAGTGCCTGAGACTATGTCAGCCAGCAAACTGATGGATACTATGGTGCAAAACAAAAAAAGCATTGCTGTAGTAGTGGACGAATTTGGAGGTACAGCAGGCATTGTTACACTAGAAGATATTATGGAAGAAATTTTCGGAGAAATCGAAGATGAACATGATACAAAAGAGTATCGTGCGGAGAAAATAAGCGACAAAGAGTTCCTGCTTTCGGGAAGACTTGAGATTGATGAAGTAAACAAAAAGTTTGATTTAGAGATTCCTGAAGACGAGAATTACCTCACTATTGCTGGTTTTATACTCTATTTCTATCAGAAATTTCCTAAATTAAACGAGATGATAACCATTGATAATTATACGTTTAAGATAGTTGAAGCACATAACAACCGAATAGATTTGGTACAGTTGAAAATTAATGGGTAAAAAGTTTTCTCAAATCAAAAAAAAATTGTAAATTTGCACCCCGAAAAATACTAACATAAACTATAATGGCAGTCTTAGAAAAAATCAGAAGCAAAGGTGTCCTGCTCCTCATTGTTATAGGTGTAGCGATGCTGATTTTTATCATTAGCGATTTTATAAATTCCGGCTCATCGTTCTTTCAGGAGTCGAATGCTAATGTAGCAATTATCAATGGCAACAAAGTTAAAGCGTTGGATTATCAGAACAAAATCGAACAGTTCAACGATGTCGTCAGGATTGAGTATGGCAATAATGTCACAGACGAAATGTCCGAGCAGATTCGCAACATGGTATGGGAAAGCACTTTGACCGAGAAACTTATTGCTGACGAGTGTGAACTTATCGGTATGATGGTGACGAAAGAAGAATTGTCCGATATGCTTTTCGGTCAGCACATCAGTCCATTGATTCGCAGTTCCAAATTGTTCGTTGACCAAAATGGTATGTTCAACCCTCTTATGGTTAAACAACTTATAGCTACGCTTGACAGCGAAGATGCAGCACAGCAATATTCTCCAGACGATTTGCGTAAGTTGAAGAATGTTTGGTCATACTGGGAACATGCAACCAAGGCTGGTCGTCTTCAGGATAAATATGCTGGGCTTCTCACAAAAGTGATGGCAGTTAACCCATTAGAAGCAGAGTATTCCTACAACAGTGGCAAATCGACAGCTAATGTTCTCTGCACATACAAGAGTTATAATATCGTCTCGGACTCTTCGGTTAAGGTTACTGATGCCGAAGTCAAGGCAAGATATGAGCAGAAACGCAACCAGTTCAAACGCGATCGCCGTGCAGCAGACATAAAGTACATTTCATTCGAGATTGCTCCGTCTCAGGAGGATTTTCAAGAGGCTGCAACTTTCCTGACTGATGTACGTGACGAGTTGGCAAAAAGCAATGACGTTGCAAGTGTTGTGAATGCAAACTCGGACAGACCTTTTGTTGAAGGAGCTATGTTCGAGAGCCAGATTCCTGAAGAGTATCGTGGCTTCGCATTCAGTGGTTCAGACAGTGTCTATGGACCAGTGCTTTTCGGCAGGACTTTCAAGATGTGTAAGGTTCTTGACCGCCTGACAGCTATTGACTCGGTCAAACTTAGCGTTATCGCTCTTAAAGAAGAAACTGAAGAGGCTACTAAGGCAAAGGCTGACAGCATTGAGGCTGCTTTGGCTGCAGGTGCTGATTTTGCACAACTTGCAATAGATAATTCTCTTGCAGCAAACGCTAAGAATGGAGGTGAAATTGGTTGGGTGACCGATATGGATCTTGATAAAAAAATGTCAGAGAAAGTATTCTCGACCGGACTTAACAAAACTTTCCGTATTGAGGAGAATGGTGTCTGTATGTTATATCTTGTGACTGAGGTTGGTAAGCCTGTCAGCAAGGTGAAACTTGCAATGATAGAACACGAGGTTATTGCTTCAACCAAGACACATACAAACATCTATAACAAACTTAAACAATATGTCGTAACAGCAAATACCATTGCTAAATTCGAAAAGAACGCTCTCAAGGCAAGTATGCCTGTTATGGAGGCTAAGAACATTGATATCAACGCATCGCAGATTAACAGTTTGTCAAAGATGCGTGAGGCTGTACGTTGGATTTTTGAAAATGAAGAAGGCAAAGTCAGCGACGTTATCGAATCAGACAATCAGATTATCGCTGTGGCTATTGAAAAACTTTATGACGAGGGATACCGCTCGATGGATGAAGTTTATGACATTCTTGCTGCCGAAGTTCGCCGCGAGAAGAAAGGTGAAATGCTTGTTAAACAAATGAGTGGCAAGAATGCTATGCAACTTGAAACTGAAGGTTGGAGAACAGATACTCTTCGTGGTATGAGTTTGGCAGTAAACTTTGCCGGTTCGATGGGTATGGAGCCTATGATGGCAGCACACGTTAACAGTGTAGAAGTTGGAAAAACTTCAGCTCCTATCAAAGGTTTGAATAATGCCTTTATATTCACCGTTCTTGAGCGTGAAGAAAACCCAACTCCATACGATGAAAAAGCTGAAATGGTGATGCTTACCTCGCGCGAAGCATATTCTCTCAACTATTTTGTTGTCGAGGCTCTCAAGAAAGTTGCTAAAATCGAAGATTTCAGATACAAGTATTATTGATTTGTGAGAGCATACCTAAATCAAAAATAATACAATAAGGGGTTGCTCGAAAAAGAGAGCAGCCCCTTTTTCCTATAAAAGTTTAAGGATTTCGCTGTTTAAAAGTTTAAGCCATTAAGCCATATTTTTTGTGGCTCTATTAAGGTGAATATGTTTTCTATACCACTTCCATTAACCGACCCTATATCGATTTTTTTGTTGGTGTTGCTGATAATTTTATTGGCAACTTTTGGCACTAAAATCCATCTTCCTCAGATTATAGGTCTGATTTTGGCTGGTATTGTGCTCGGTCCTCATTGTCTGAATATCTTAGATAACGACCATAGTTTTGTTCTGTTTGGAAAGGTAGGTGTATTGTATATAATGTTTCAGGTGGGGTTGGATGTTGACTTGAAAACTTTCAAACTTCAGAAACGTCATGGAATACTGTTTGGAGTATATACTTTCTTTATACCGTTATTGATGGGTTTATGTGGTGGCTATCTGATGAATATGAATGTTGCACAGTCGTTACTGCTGTCTGCAATGATGGCGTGCCACACACTTCTGACGTATCCTGTGGTTGGAAAGATGGGTATCAATGACAATAAGGCAATAAACATAGTCATCACTGGTACAATTATTGCCGTGACTGCTTCGTTGCTGATTATTGCAGGTGTGACAAGTTTCGAGCGTGGTTCAGACAACAGTTGGTCTTTTTGGTTTAGAATGGTAACTATGACATTGGTGTTTATTCTGTTCCTTTTCCTGTTCGTTCCATTGTTGACAAGATGGTTCTTTATGCGTTTTGGTGATGGAATATCGCAATATATTTATGTGTTATCTATTGTTTTTCTTTCGTCGTTGATAGCTCAAGCAGCTGGACTTGAAGGCATTCTTGGTGCTTTTTTTGCTGGTCTTGTTTTGAATCGGTTTGTCAAACCAACATCGCCACTGATGGTTCGTATTGGTTTTGTAGGCAACGCTCTTTTTATTCCTTTTTTCCTTATCAGTGTTGGTATGATGATTGACCTCAGTGGTTTTGTCCAAGGTTATGAAGCAATAAAAATAGCGGTTGTCATGAGTGCTATTGCGCTATTGTCCAAATATATAGCGGCAAAGCTTACAGAGTGGAGTTGCGGATTGACAAAGGACGAAGGTGATATAATCTTTGGCTTGACTTCCAGCAAGGCTGCAGCGGCTTTGGCAGCTGTAGCTATCGGCTTGTCTTATGGCATATTCGACAAAAATATACTGAATGGAACAATCGTAATGATTCTTGTGGCTGTAATAGTCAGTTCGTTTGTTACCGAACGCAGTGCTCGCAGAATAGCAAAAGTTATGCACAATGGACAAGGCGAAGAACAGATAAAAGGAACCGGACGTGTGATGATTTCCGTAAGCAATCCTCAAACTGTCCGTAATCTTGTTGAGTTTAGTAATTTGGTGAAGCCAAATAATTCTTCAGACAGTCTATATGCACTCAAGATTGTCGAAAATGACAACGAAATAAAGGAAGGCTACAAAATTCTCAGTCAGGCTTCGACCATTGCAGCAGAGACAGATAACCGATTGCACACTATCATAAGAACAGATATCAATATCCCTACGTGTACTGTTGCTTGTGCAAAAGAGCATCATATCAACGATTTGATTGTAGGTATTCACCAAAAGGCGAATATTGTAGATACTTTCTATGGACGAATCATTAAATCACTGATTGACGAGACAACTGAAACGAACTTTATGATTTATGGACTGAGAAACCAATTGTCCGAATTAAGAAAGATTGTTGTTATAGTACCCGAAAATGCTGAAAATGAGTTGGGATTCGTGATATGGCTTGATAGGGTGCATAAAATTGCCGAACGGACCAAAATGGATGTTGAGTTTGTGTCGTGGGGTGCGACTCTTCAGGAACTGAGAGGTATGAGTCAGATGTTTGTGAATGTACAATGCCAGTTTGTTGAACAGGATTTGCGTCAGAACAGTCTAATTGACAATATGACCGAACGTGACCTTCTGCTGATAATTGCAGCAAGGAAATCTACTGTTTCGTATAATTCCGGTATGGAACGTATTCCTCAGACTCTCAGCCGTAACCGGAAATGTAGCTTCCTTATCTTCTACCCTCAGCAACAGAGTGTGGGCAGCGAGAGTTGGAGCAAGTATAGTGCAACGAAAATTTCATAATTTACAATGAGTATATATGATTACAACAGGCGTACAACCAGAGAGGTGCGCATAGGAAAAATTGTTGTTGGTGGTGAAAATCCTATTAGGATTCAGACCATGGCTAATGTTGATACTAACGACATCGTAGCATCTGTGGCTCAGACCAAGAGATGTGTCAATGCAGGAGCCGAATTTGTGCGATTCACCACACAGGGTGTCAAAGAGGTGCATAGCCTTGCGGAAATATCACGCACACTGAAGGCTGAAGGCATTGACGTGCCGCTTGTGGCAGATATACATTTCAACGCTAATGTGGCAGAAGAGGCAGCCACAGTTGTCGAGAAAATCAGGATAAATCCAGGAAATTTTGTAGCTGGGAAGCGTGGTGATTACAATGAAAAAGAGTGGAACGACGAAATTCGCAAGATTAAAGAGAAGTTACATCCAATAATCGAGAATTGCAAGAAGTTTAACACAGCGATAAGAATTGGTGTAAATCATGGTTCTCTTTCGCCAAGGATAATGTCAAAGTTCGGTGATACACCTCGTGGACTTGCCGAGTCGTGCATTGAGTTCATTGAGATGATTCGTGACGAAGGATTCCACGATATAGTTCTTTCGGTCAAAGCTTCGAATGCACGTGTGATGGTGCATACAGTCAGACTGTTGGTCAGCATGATGGATCAGCGAGGATACGATTATCCTATTCACCTTGGAGTTACCGAGGCTGGAAGTGATGACGAAGGAAGGGTGAAATCCGCTGCTGGTATTGGTACTCTGCTTATGGAGGGTATTGGCGACACAATCCGTGTTTCGTTGTCTGAAAAACCTGAGGCGGAAATTCCTGTTGCCGACAAAATGGTCAGATATATAAACCATCGTGGAACGGATGTCAATGTCCAGTGTGAAAATGCTTTGCCTTATAATCCTTACGAGTACCATAGACGAGAAAGTAATAGAATAGATAAAATAGGTGGTGGACAAGTGCCTGTCGTTATAACATTCAACGAAGGTATGGGTGCTGATTATACAGTTATGACAGCTCCGAGGTTTGTTATGCTGGGTGGACTGAAAGATATTGACGAAATGTCGGTAGAGGCATTGCGACTAAACCCTGAAGTCCCAATTATGCTAGCCCCTGCTAACCCAAATTTTGCTGGGGAAATGAAGGCTATAATCAGTGAATTGGACAGAGTGGGGTTGAAAAATCCGATAATTGCATCTCGTATCTATATGACGGACGATATGGAGGAGTTGCAGGTTATGGCTGGCGTTGATTTTGGCGGACTACTTATTGACGGATTGATTGATGGCATTTACATCTATTGCCGTAGTGCAAGGATACGCGAGGAGAGGGTAGTGGAGATGGTATTTCAGCTATTGCAAGCCACAAGGGCGCGTATCACAGAGACGGAATATACCACTTGTCCAACTTGTGGGAGAACGAAATATGACCTTGAAAGTGTGGTGCGAAAGATAAAAGTTGCAACGAAAGGATACAAAGGTATCAAAATTGCAGTGATGGGATGTATAGTAAATGGTCCTGGCGAGATGGCTGATGCCGACTTTGGGTATATTGGCGGAGCGGCTGGAAAAGTCTCCTTATACCGAGGTAAAGTGTGTGTGGAACAGAACATTGATGAGAAAAAAGCTATCGAAAAATTGGTAGAAATAATAAAAGCATCAACTGTGGAAAATAAATAGGAAAAAATTTGGCGATGTCATAAAAAAGGCGTAACTTTGCACCTTGAAAAAGCACAATCATAAATAATATAATAAAATGAAAAAGTACAACTTTAACGCAGGTCCTTGCGTATTGCCTAAAGAGGCTATTGAGAGCACTATTGAAGCTATCCGTGATTTTGACGGAACAGGAATTGGCCTTCTTGAAATTTCTCACCGTACTCCAGGATGGGAGCGCGTAATGAAAGAAACACGCGATTTGTGGCGTGAACTGCTTAACATCCCTGAAGAGTATGAGATTCTCTTCCTTGGCGGTGGTGCTTCGACTCAGTTCTTCCATGTTCCAGCAAACATGCTCAACAAGAAAGCGGCTTACCTTCAAACAGGTGTGTGGGCAAAGAAGGCTGCAAAAGAGGCTAAAAATTTTGGCGAGACTGTAATAGTTGCTTCTTCGGAAGACAAAACTTACAGCTACATTCCAAAGAACTACACTATCCCTACGGATGCTGACTATTTCCACATCACAACAAACAACACTATCTACGGTACTGAGATTAAGTATGATATGGATTGCCCTATCAACCTCATCGCTGATATGTCGTCTGATATAATGAGCCGTCCGGTTGACGTTAAGAAGTACGCTATGATTTATGGTGGCGCACAGAAGAACGTAGGCCCTGCAGGTGTTACTTTCGTTATTGTTCGCAAGGATTTGCTCGGCAAGATTACTGACCGTAAGTATATGAACCCTATTCCTACAATGGTTGACTACCGTACTCATGCTGCTGAGGAAGAGAAGAATATCTCGATGTTCAACACTCCTCCTGTATTCGCTATCTTCGTGATGCACGAGACCTTGAAGTGGGTTAAGAAAATGGGTGGTGTTGAGGCTATGAACAAAATCAACACCAAGAAGGCTGAAACTCTCTACAACGAGATTGACCGCAACTCTCTGTTCGTAGGAACTGCAGCTAAGGAAGACCGTTCGATTATGAACGTTTGCTTCGTAATGGCTGAGGGACATCAGGACCTTGAGAAAGACTTTATGGAATTTGCTAAAGAGCGTGGCATGGTAGGTATCAAGGGTCATCGTTCGGTTGGAGGTTTCCGTGCTTCTATCTATAACGCTTGCTCGCAGGAAGACGTTGAGGCTCTCGTTAAGTGTATGCAGGACTTCGAAGCTGCTCACAAATAATATAAACTACTTACAGTTTTAAGCATTCGGATAAAGTACACCTTTGAACCAGCTCGTTACGAGCACTGAAACGTTTGAAGTTGTAACTGTTACAAGAGGCGATTGTTTTAATTTACAAGCAATCGCCTCTTTCATAACTCTATAAATTCATCGTTGTTTGACATAGGGTATTAAAGAATATGACACCAGAGGATAAAGCAAGAGTCAAGATAGACCAGATGTTCGAAGATGCCGGATGGCAGGTGGTTGACAGGGATTCCTATTCCCCTGCAATTACGGCAGCAGCCATTCGTGAAGGTCTTATGAAAGACAATCATGAGGCAGATTATCTTCTGTTTATCAATGGAAAAGCCATTGGTGTACTTGAAGCGAAACGTGCGGAGATTGACGTAACTTCTGACATTGTTTGCGAGCAGACAGCTATGTATGCCCATGCTGTTCCAGGGTGTTATCAGACGTGGCGGAAACCTCTCCCTTTTGCCTTTCAGTCTAACGGCGAAGATACTTATTTCCGTGATTTCAGGGATGAAAATGGCTCTTTGTCGTTGTTGAATCGCATCTATACACCAAAGGAACTGTCAAGAATGCTCGGCATTGACGACCCGTTTGCAGGCCTTCCTGCATTGAGACGGAAAGGTCTGCGTGAATGTCAGTTCGAGGCTATCACACAGCTCGAAAGTTCCTTCCGTGCGGGGCAGAACCGTGCCCTGATGGTGCTTGCCACAGGTGCAGGCAAAACCTTCACGGCATGTATGGTGGCATATCGCTTCCTTGCATATACCCCTTTCAGACGGATTCTCTTCCTCGTTGACCGCAACAACCTCGGAAAACAGGCCGAAGGCGAGTTCGGAATGTTCCGCCTTACTGAAACTGGCGACCCCTTCAATAATATTTTTACAGTCAACCGTCTCAAATCTTCCGAGATTCCACAGGACAGCAATGTGGTGATTTCCACTATCCAGCGCCTTTTCTCGCTGCTGAAAGGCGAGACTGTCAACGATGACGAAAGCGAAGACGAAGAATATAACAAACCTATAGAACTGCCAGACAATCCAACATTGCCGAAGGATTTCTTTGACCTCATCATCATCGATGAGTGTCATCGCAGCATCTACGGCAACTGGAAGAAGGTGCTTGACTATTTCACGACAGCTCGTTTGATTGGCCTCACTGCCACTCCTGTGCCTGAGACGATGGCGTTCTTCAACAACAACCGCATAGTCAACTACACTCTCGAAAAAAGCATAGTCGATGGTGTGAACGTTGATTGCCGCATCTATCGCATCAAAACCGAGGCAACCGAAAACGGAGGTGCCATCCGCCAAGGTGACACACTACGGCAGGTGACATGCTATACAGGCAAGGTCGAGACAATCAGCCAGAAAGAGACAAGTCAATACACCAGAGAGGAACTTAATCGCAGCATCGTCAATCCTGCTCAGATAAAACTTGTTCTCGAAACCTACCGCGACAGCGTCTATACAGAGATGTTCACCGACCCGCAGCGTGAGCCGATGATGGACTGTCTGCCCAAGACGCTCATTTTTGCGCTGAACGAGGCTCATGCCACCAATATTGTGAACATAGCCCGTGAAGTCTTCGGTCATACTGCCCCAGACGACCCTTTCGTGCAGAAGATTACCTACAGCGCAGGCGACAGCAACGAACTGATACGCCATTTCCGCAACGACCGTGAGTTCCGCATAGCCGTGACTTGCACACTGGTGGCTACGGGAACAGATGTCAAACCGCTTGAGGTTGTGATGTTTATGCGTGACGTCCAGTCGCAGCCTCTCTATGTGCAGATGAAAGGACGAGGTGTACGCACCATCGGCGACGAGCAGCTGCGCAACGTCACACCAAACGCATTCTCGAAGGACTTTTTCTACCTTGTTGACGCCGTTGGAGTGACAGAACACGAGAAACATATCCCGACATCAGGCACAGACGAAACGCACGAGACGATGACACTCAGGCGGCTGCTCGAACTGATAACTTACGGAAATGTTTCTGACCAATATCTGCGCCTGCTGGCATCACGACTGGCACGTATCTACAGCAAAGCCTCGGACGAGCAGCGCAACGAGTTCATGCGTCTTTCGACTATCGACATGCGCGAATTGTCGTCTGCCATCTTCACGGGTCTTGACCAGAATCTGCTGCCTCCTTACGTTGACATCAATCAGCCGAACCTTGAGCGCAAAGGGTTGGTGGGCAGCATTGTCAACCGCCCGAAAGCCCGCGAGTACCTGCTCATACTCAACGCTGGTTTCGTCAAGATACTTATGCCTGGCGAAGACTCGCTTATAAGCAGAGGATTCTCGGTCGAAGAGGCTCACGAGGCAACAGAAGCCTTCGAACAGTATTGCAACGACCATTGTGACGACATCGAGGCACTCCGCATCATCTGGAACAACGATGGCAAGCCGTTGACATACACCATACTGAAAGACCTGGAGAACAAACTCAAGATGGCAAATAACCGCTTCTCGCCCAATCGACTGTGGAACTCCTACGCATTGCTCAGCCCTGACAAAGTGCGCAAGCATACCACCCGTGAGGAGCAGGCTGCGATGACCAACATCATACAGCTCGTGCGCTTCGCTTTCCGCCAGATTGAGCACCTTGACAGTGTCTATGCCACGGCTATGCAGTATTTCAACCTATGGTGCGGTCAGCGACAGGACGAGAAGACACAGCAGCAGATAGAAGTCATGCGGCAGGTGGTGGAGTATGTGGCAAGCAACGGTGCTGTCACCATCAGCGACATACGCAATGATGACAAGACACGTGCCGCACAGCTCATCCGTGCCTTTGGCAGCAAGGAGGCAGCTGCCAACGCCCTCCTCAGCCTCTACAGGTTCGTGGTATGCAGGAAAACGGCATGATGCAAAACCTAACAAATATTAAAAACGTTTTAAAAGGTGGCTGTTGGCTACCTTTTAATAGGAATTTAACATAAGACAATGCTTATATGACACTGAACGAAATCTATGACAAATGGCTATCGTTACAACCCCTTGACGACAAAGCAAAGCATCGGCTGGGTATGAAATTCTCGGTTGAATATAATTATAATAGCAACCATATTGAGGGTAATACGTTGACATACGGGCAGACAGAATTGCTTTTGCTTTTCGGTAAAGTCAACGGAGAAGGTAATCTGAAAGATTTTATAGATATGAAGGCAAGCAATGTTGGACTCAAGATGATGACCGAGGAGGCGATGACTTCTAGGCTGCCTTTGACTCAGAATTTCATACGTCAACTACACAAGACAATACTTCGCGAGGATTATACAGTGTATAGGACATTGCCTGACGGTGTGCAAACCAGTTATGTGATTCACGCAGGTCAATACAAAACGCGTCCTAACAGCGTAATCACCCGTTATGGTGACAGGTTTGATTATGCTTCACCAGAAGAAACACCTGCATTGATGAACGATTTGGTGGATTGGTATAATGACGCAGAACGGAAAGGT
Source organism: Candidatus Minthenecus merdequi (assembly GCA_018064385.1). Taxonomy (GTDB): domain Bacteria; phylum Bacteroidota; class Bacteroidia; order Bacteroidales; family Paludibacteraceae; genus Aphodosoma; species Aphodosoma merdequi. The sequence continues at coordinate 2,117 of JAGHVI010000056.1, read as the reverse complement.
GATATGTCGCCTGTAGAACTGGCTGCGCTTTTCCACTATAGATATATACGCATACATCCATTCGAGGATGGCAATGGCAGAATTGCCCGTTTGATGGTGAACTATATTCTTGCCCGCCATAATTGGCCAATGATCGTGGTTCGCAGCAGAATGAAAAATAAGTATCTGGATGCCCTTCATCAATCCGACCAGATAGTTGGTGACACTCCTTCATCCGGTGCTCATGCTACATTGATTCAAATCCGGCATTTTCTTGCCTATTTCACTGATTTGGTGAAAAAAGAAATTTCAAACAACATTCTGTTTCTTACCGAATCTAACCACAATGTATGGTGGTATGATGGCGAGAGAATTGTGTTCAGAAGTTCTTCTACAGGGAAAATGTTGCGTCTGATGCTTTTGAATCCATCTGCGACTTTGGGAGAGCTGGCAGCAGAAGCACAAATCAACATTTCGGCTGTAAAAAAACAGTTGAAACTATTGACAGACAAAGGTTATATAAGCCGCATTGAAAACAATAACAACTGGCATGTTATGCTCATGCCAACACAAGAATAATCACATGCCAACAAACGCCGAAACATCCCTTACCAAAAAAGTCTGGACTCTTGCCACAACCCTTGCCGGTCAAGGCATTGGCTTTACTGATTACATCACCCAGCTTACATACCTGCTGTTCCTCAAGATGGACAGCGAAAGCGTCGAAACTTTCGGCGAAGAGTCCGCAATTCCCGAAGGTTTCCGTTGGAACGACCTCATAACCCTCGACGGCCTTGAACTCATCTCGCAATACGAGGCAACACTCAAGCGTCTCAGCGAAGAGGAGAACCTGATAGGAACAATCTTCGTCAAGGCGCAGAACAAGATTGACAAGCCGGTCTATCTGAAAAAAGTCATTACCATGATTGACGAAGAGCAGTGGCTCGTTATGGACGGTGACGTTAAAGGCGCAATCTACGAGAGCATACTCGAAAAGAACGGTCAGGACAAGAAAAGCGGTGCAGGGCAGTACTTCACACCTCGTTCGCTCATTCAGGCTATGGTAGATGTCACTAAACCGCAGATAGGCGAGACCGTTTGCGACCCTGCCTGCGGCACAGGCGGTTTCCTGCTTGCTGCATACGACTATATGAAATGCCAGAGTCAGGATAAGGCTAAACGCGATTTCCTGCGTGACAAGGCTTTGCATGGCTATGACAACACCGCGCTTGTCGTTACCCTTGCCTCTATGAACCTCTACCTGCATGGCATAGGCACTGACCGCAGCCCTATCCTCTGCCAGGACTCATTAGAGAAGACTCCCGACACTCTCGTTGACGTGATTCTCGCCAACCCGCCTTTCGGCACACGCCCCGCAGGTTCTGTCGATATCGACCGTCAGGATTTCTATGTCGAGACAAAGAATAATCAGCTGAACTTCCTACAGCACATCATGGTGATGCTGAAGAACGGCGGGCGTGCTGCCGTGGTGCTGCCAGACAACGTGCTCTTCGAGGAAAAAGCAGGCGGCGAGACTATCCGCAAGGAACTGCTCAAGAACTTCAATCTCCACACCATCCTGCGTCTCCCTACGGGTATATTCTATGCGCAAGGGGTCAAGGCTAACGTACTCTTCTTCCAGAAGGGCACACCTACCAAAGGCGTCTGGTATTACGACTATCGCACAGGCATCAAGCATACCCTTGCCACACGCCCTATGCAACGTCATCACCTTGACGATTTCGTCAACTGCTACAAAGCCAGCGACATCAGCAAACGTACTGAGACAGAACGTTTCAAGTGTTACCCCGTAGAAGAACTCCTCGCCCGCGACAAAACCAGTCTTGACATCACGTGGCTCAAGCAGACTGGCGATGACGAAGATGTCACCCTCAGCCAACTCATTTCCACCATTGAGGAAAAGAGCGGCAACATCGCAAATGCCGTGGTGCGGCTGAAAGAATTGATGACAGGTATTGAAGAATGAGGGAAATGAAACCGCTACAAATTGTAGCACTTTCAAAATGCGTGCAGCGGAACTCTCCAAAGGGTGGGGACAAATTGTCCTTTGCATTCCTTTGAAAGATGTAGGAACTTTATTGAAGAATAACGATTATGGACACAAAGAAACTACGGCA